>CADBOV010000095.1 GCA_902796385.1 uncultured Lachnospiraceae bacterium | reverse complement strand
GTCTATGTCCTACTTTATTTTCGATTCTGCCTGTTCGCCCTGTTCTTTCGCATACAGGAACCCGAATACCGCACCGCAGACACCTCCTAAAATGTGTGTCAGATGCGAAATGTTATCATGGGCGGTAAATGCATCCCAGATCTCGCTTCCCAGATAGATCAGGATGATCAGGATCATCGAAAGAGGAATTCCCGCACCGTCCTTCAGATTCACCGCAGAGGTCAGGATGATCATCATAAATACCAGTCCGCTGGCTCCCAGCAGCATGACATTCGGGAAGAAGATCATCTGGAAAATGCCCGCCACCACGGAAGCGATCCCCATCATTTCCAGAAGGTTCTTTGATCCGTAACGGTTTTCCAGCTGCGGTCCCAAAAGAAGGAACAGCGTCATATTTGAAACGAAATGCGTCATGTTCGCATGTCCCAGCGTGTGTCCGAACATCCGGACCAACCAGAAGAAGCTGAATTTCGACCGGTAAACGGAAAACAGATTTTCCGTGGTCCAGCCCTTTGTAAGATAACCAAGTCCCAGTGCCGCAAGCGAAATAACCGCAAATGTCAGTACGACCGGTGAATCATACCGGATCTTAAACCCCTTTCCGGATCCGCCCTTTCCGCTGCTCTTCCCGGTTTCCGTCAGCATCGAATAATCAGACATCTCAGCCCTCCTTCGTCGCGTCCTCTCCGTCCGCTGTCATAAAGTATAATCTGGATGCAAAGTCCGGCATGTGCCGAACCTCCCCGGAATACCCCGTTCCCGAGAATGCCTGCGCCACATGGACACCGGCACGCATCAGCGCATCTCCGTACATGGTCAGGGCCTCCGTCTCACCATCCATTTTCACCTTCTTTGCCACAATGTTGTGGATCACTCCGTCCGGCTTTATATGGATCGGTGCCACGGCATTGACCATGCTTCCGAAGTCCTTTATATTATACTTCATTTCCACATTTTTAAAACTATATTTTTTGTCCGGGATCAGCCCCTTTGCGTGGTAGACCTCCGTCCGGACATTCGGGCGGGTCAGAAGCTGGAGCAGAAGTCCCGCTGCCCTTTTTCCGTCCCGGGAAACCACGGTCCATTCAGCCACATTTCCGGGGCCGGGAGAAAGAACGCTGTAGCCGCCCGGAAGTCCTGCCCCGGAGGCGTCGCTGCGTCCGATGCTGCGTCCGCGGTAGAAGTTCCCGAAGAAAAATGTTTCTCTCCATGCCTTATACAGCGCAACCTGCCGGGCAATCTCCTCCACCTGGTTTTTCTTCATGTCACAGAGATTGCACTCATATCCGAGAACCCCGAATGCCGCCACGTTGAAGCGCGTCATAAGCGGTGTGCGGCGGAGCGTCTGATGATTCGGAGCATCGGATACATGCGCCGTTACCGTACTCATCGGATATCCGTAGCTGTAGTTGGTCTGGATCTCCGAGCGTGCCACGGCATCCGTGTCATCGCTGGCCCAGATCTGCGGGAAGAAGGACAGGATTCCCAGATCAAACCGGTTACCGCCCGAAGCACATCCCTCAAAAAGGATCTTCGGGAACCGCTCGGTCAAGGTTGACATAACGCGGTACAGTCCAAGCACATACCGATGTCCCACTTCGCCCTGCCGGTCCGCCGGAAGTGATGCGGAGAAAACATCCGACATGCAACGGTTCATGTCCCATTTCACATAGGATACCCCTGCAGTGCCGAAAATCCCGCTCATTTTCTCTATGATATAATCCTGTACATCCCTGCGGGTAAAATCCAGGATCCTCTGATTCCGTCCCTCGGAATGGTAATGTCCCGGAATCTGCATGGCCCAGTCCGGATGCGCCCGGTACAGATCACTGTTCACGCTGACCATTTCCGGCTCCACCCAGATACCGAAGCCCATCCCCAGTTTTCTGATCTTTGCCGCCAGGCCCTCGATCCCGTTCGGAAGCTTCTTTGCATCCACTTCCCAGTCACCCAGCGCCCTGGTGTCATCCGAACGGCCCTTGAACCACCCGTCGTCCATGACAAAAAGCTCGATCCCCGCTTTCCGTCCGGCCTTTGCCAGGGAAAGAAGCTTTCCTTCATCGATATTGAAATATGACGCTTCCCAGCTGTTCAGCAGCACGGGGCGTGTTTTGTTCTTCCATTTGCCGCGCACCACATGCTCTCTTATAAAGGCATGCATCCGCCGGCTCATACCGTTGAACCCCTCCTCCGAACAGGTCATTACCGCTTCCGGTGCCGCAAAGCTTTCTCCCGGATCCAGTTTCCAGGAAAAGCCTTCCGGATTGATGCCGGTCATGAACCGGACTTTTCCGAAGGGGCTCACTTCCGCCGCCTCATAATGATTCCCGCTGTAGATCAGGTTGAAGGCATAAACCTTACCATGATCCTCGGTGGTATAGGGTGCTGACAGCATTACAAAGGGATTTGCCCGATTGGAGGAAACACCGGAGGTAGTTCCGCTTACCAGCTTTCCTGCCCCGAGAAATGTATCCGTGCGTTTCATTTCCCTGACCCATGCCCCGTTGAAGGTTGACATAACATATTGATCTGCATCAAAGTCCAGACTGAGACTCATCAGCCGTTCCACCGTCACCGGCTCTTTCCCGCAATTCTTCAGAACCGCCGAGCGGGTGATCACATCGCAGGCAGGATAAACCGTATAGTTGAGCGTAAGCTCCATATCGTAAGAATGATCCGCCAACGTCAGGATGAGTGACTGGGCCCGGATCCCCCGGCCGCTCCCGCGCGCCGCCTTCTCTGCGCCATCAGTCCCGTGTGCCGCCTTCTCTGCGCCATCAGTCCCGTGTGCCGCCTTCTCTGCGGAATCAGCCCCGTGTGCCGCGGTTTCTGCGGGATCATACGCCGTCGGAAGTCCCGGAAGCTTTATGGTTCCCTCCTTCAGTTCCGCCTTCACAAAAACAAAATCAGAGGTACGCGCTCCGTCTGCATGACGCACCACAACAGCCGGTTCTCTCAGGTCTCCCTTTCCCGGCTGTGAGTACTCCAGACGCATATCCTCCAGCGAATACCTCTTCTCTTCCTCATCGTATAAACAGGTGCATCCGGGCGGGAACGCATGACGCTCCGCGAGGCCGGCGTCTTCGCCGTCCTCCGCGTCATCCACAGTGATCCCCGCACCGTAATAAAGATGCTCCAACTGCCCCGTGGGCAGCACCCGGAATGCATATGTTGTATGTTTCGTATCCAGAATAAACAGCTTATTCCTGATCTTTCTAATCATCTGCTATCCCCCATTCCCCGTGCTTCTATGCCTTCTCTTCCGTTTCCTTCTTGTTCATTTGTTGCATCTCTCCCATTTCCTGTCTGCGCTTCTGAACGATTTCCTTCGCCAGTTCTTCCACCTTCTCATCCGTAAGGATATATTTCCTCCGGAATACAAGGATTGCGATGAAGAGGCCCAGGATCGGCAGAAGTGTCATGGTCATGCGAAGTCCCATTTTTGCGCTGTCCGCCACATTCAGGGACAGATCCAGAGTCTGCTCCGCTTCCGTTGTGCTTTCATTGGAAAGTGAATTGATGGAAAGGCAGAGCGCCGCAACAAAGGCAGCGATACCGGATGCCAGTTTTACCACAAAGGTCTGCATGGAGAAGATTACGGACTCATCTCTCCGTCCGTTCTTCAGTTCTCCGTAATCCACGGTATTCGCCAGGAAGATCGTAGTCAGCACCTGCAGAACCCCGTTTGCCGCGAAAATGAAGAATCCGGGAACAAAGAGTACATATACATTTGACATACCGAGAAATGCGATTCCCAGCAGTGAAAAATATCCGATGATCGCGCTGGTAAGCGTAATATAAAAGATCTTGGTGTTCGACATTTTCTTCCGGAGGATCGGATAAGCGATCATCATGGAAAGGATCTGGATCGCCCCGCCGAACATGTTGAACAGCGTGTAGCTGTTGTACCAGGTCTCACCGCCGAAATCATATTTAAAGAAATAGATGACCAGATTTGATGTGATATAGATCGCCGTATTGATCAGCACGATCGCGATCACGACAGTCATGGCCTGATCATTGGAGATCAGCGCCTTGAACATCTGCCCTACGGAGGGTGATTCCATATTTACCGTAGATTGTTCTTTAATGGAAATGCATGTGATGAAGATAAAGATCACGAAAAGGATCGCAACGATCATTGCAAACCAGCGGAAACCGGTCCGCTCGCCTTCGGTTCCGTCACCGCCCAGCATATGAACGATCATCATGGTAAAGATCGTTACCAGCGCAGAGCCGACACCCGCACAGGATCTTGCCAGAGTGGTAAGTCCCTCTCTCTCACGCCCGCCCCTGGTAAAGGCCGGGATCATGGACCAGTAAGGGATATCCATCATGGTATAGGTAACACCCCAGAGGATGTAAGTTACTGCCGCATAAGCGATCAGTCCGCCGCCGTTCAGGGAAGGAGGTGCGGAAAACATCAGGAACAGGATCACTGCATTTGTGAGAGTTCCGATCAAAAGCCAGGGGCGGAATTTTCCCCAGCGTGTATGTGTTTTCGCGACCACAATTCCCATGATGGGATCATTAAATGCATCAAAGATCCGCGCAACCAGCAGGATCACACCCATCGCAACCGCCGAAACACCCATGATATCCTGGAAATAATACAGGATATAACTGGCCGACAGCATATAGACCATATCTTTTCCCACAGCGCCCAGGCCGTAGGCTGCTTTTTCCTTTAACCCAAGTCTCATACGTCTTCTCCTTTCATATGTCCCCCTGTAGCCACTCGCGGGACTCATCCCCCGTCACTGTTATCCGATCACTGTCACCGGGATTCATTCCCCCTTTTCTGTCATCCCGACTGCCAGCTTTACCGCCTCATAGGCTCCGTTGTAAATCCCTGCTTTCTTATTCTGTACGATATTCTCACACATATCCTCCAGCAAATGTTCGTCCTCGATAAAGAGCTCCATCATCTGCAGTATGTGCGGAACATCCCGCATCTCCAGGGTTCCGTCCCCGATCTCCGCCGAGTGGATCGCGCCCCACTGCTCATGTCCGCCGACTCTCCGGATAAAGAGCTTCGGAACCGGATAGAAGGAAAGCTCGCTGGGCTTCGTTACCAGCACATCCGTGCTCCGCATCAAAAGGTTTGTGGTATAAACCGCTTCAAATATATTTTCATGTGCAAATGCATGCACACCCACAACCCGGTCGGTCAGAGCCTTTTTTGCAAATTCCTGTGTCTT
>CADBOV010000094.1 GCA_902796385.1 uncultured Lachnospiraceae bacterium | reverse complement strand
GTTTTCGGACTCGGCGAACCGGTGGAACGGAAAATATGCAAAATTGTTAACGATAATAATGTTATGTTAACAAAAGAGAAGAAATACGTCTTTCCATACCATTTTGAAGGGGAGAGCGGAGAGGATCGTCCCGTGATCATCGGAACGGGTCCTGCCGGTTACTTTGCAGGCTATGTTCTGGCAGAGGCAGGTTTCCGGCCGGTTCTTCTGGAACGGGGAAAGCCTGTGGAAGAAAGGCTTACCGATGTTACTTCCTTCTGGGAAGGAAAGAAACTTGATCCGGAAAGCAATGTGTCCTTCGGGGAAGGCGGAGCCGGTACATTTTCCGACGGGAAACTCTTTACCGGGAATAAAGACAGTGACGGAAAACAGCAGTTTGTACTCCGGACCTTTCACCGGTTCGGCGCAAAGGAAGAGATCACCTATGACGCAAAGCCGCATATCGGAACGGATGTCCTTTACAGGATCATGCAGAATATGCGGAAAGCCATAAAGGATGCGGGCGGCGAGATCCTCTTTTCCCACCAGCTGACGGAGATCTCCCGGCAGGGGGATTCCTACCTGCTTAAGATCCGTACGCCGGACGGTGAAAAGAAGATGACAACACCGGCGGTGATCCTTGCCATAGGACACAGCGCAAGAGATACATTTCAAATGCTGTTCGATCAGGGACTTGCCATGGAAAAGAAACCCTTTGCGGTGGGGCTCCGGGTTGAACATCAAAGAGAACTGATCGACCGGGCCAGGTACGGCGACATGGCCGGAAAGCTTCCGGCGGCGGATTATAAACTGGTTTATCACACCTCCGAGGACCGGGCGGTGTTTTCCTTCTGTATGTGTCCCGGCGGGTATGTGGTCAATGCATCCACCGAGGAAGGCGGGACAGTCGTTAACGGAATGAGCTACAGCGGAAGAAGCGGCGAAAATTCCAACAGCGCACTGGTTGTAAATGTGCTTCCGTCCGATATTCCCGGGGATTCGCCGATGGATTCCATTGCATATCAAAGGAAACTGGAACAGGCGTTTTTCAAAGAGGGAAAAGGGAAAATCCCGGTTCAGCGGTATGAGGATTTCAGGGAAAACAGGGAAACGGAAGCTCTCGGAACCATAAATCCTTGTATGAAAGGAGAATTTTCGCTTTCAAATATAAGGCGGTGTTTACCGGAAACCGTGTCTCGTGCTATAATAGAAGCGATGCCTGCATTTGATAAAGAGATTCAGGGCTTTGCTTCGGAGGATGCGCTGCTTTCGGGAATCGAGAGCAGGACCTCATCACCGGTGCGGATCTGCAGGTCGGACACCCTTGAAGCGGAAGGATATCCCGGACTTTTCCCCTGTGGTGAAGGTGCCGGATATGCCGGAGGGATCATGTCCGCAGCAGTGGACGGGATCCGGGTTGCGGAAGCAGTGGCAGAACATTTACTTGAATTCAGAACAGAAGTAACCAATGAAAGGAATTGAAAACAAAAATGAACCCCAGAGAGTTATTGAAGGACAAGAAGAGAATCGTGATCAAGATCGGATCGAGTTCACTCGTACATGAGGATACAGGAGAACTGGACCTGCTCAGGATCGAAAAACTGATCCGGATCCTCAGTGATCTGAAAAATCAGGGAAAGGATGTGGTGCTTGTATCCTCGGGTGCGATCGCAGTCGGATGCAAAGCGCTGGGCCTTAGAAAACGACCGGAAGTTCTTTCGATGACACAGGCCTGTGCCGCATTGGGACAGCTGGAGCTGATGATGCTTTACCAGAAACTGTTCCTGGAGTACAACCACAGAGCCGCTCAGGTTCTTCTTACATTTGACGTTATTTCGAATCCGGAGCGCCGGACGAATGCGACAAATACATTGAAACAGCTGCTGGATCTGGATGTGATCCCGGTGGTAAATGAGAACGATACGGTGGCTACCGAAGAGATCGAGTTTGGTGATAACGACACTCTTTCTGCCATTGTGGCGTCCCTGATCAATGCAGATCTGCTGGTGCTCCTTACGGATATCGACGGATTATATACGGATGACCCACGGAAGAATCCTGAGGCAAAG
>CADBOV010000093.1 GCA_902796385.1 uncultured Lachnospiraceae bacterium | reverse complement strand
GATCACCGTACCGGTGGCCTGGTTGTAAACCATATTCATCAGTGAATTCACGCCGGTATGCAGGAAGGTGGAATCACCGATCACGGCAACCCATTTTTTCAGGAAATCCTTGCCCTTCGCCTTTTCGATACCGTGCAGCATGGAAATACTGCCGCCCATGCAAAGGGTGGTATCCACTACATTCAGAGGTGCTACGGCGCCCAGTGTGTAGCATCCGATATCCCCGGAGGCATGCAGACCCAGCTTTTTCAGCACGGAATAGGTACTGCGGTGCGGACAACCCGGACACAGGATGGGCGGACGATTCGGAACCACTGCAGCTTCCTCTACCTCCACCGGCTGGCCCAGCAGCTTCTCACGCAGCATATTTGCACTGTACTCTCCCTGAAGGGTAAAAAGTTCCTTGCCTTCGCATGCGATGCCCCAGGAACGAACCTGTTCCTCGATCACCGGCTCCAACTCCTCAACAATGATGAGACGCTCCACCTTGGAAGCGAACTCCTGAATCAGTTTCTTCGGAAGCGGATGCACCAGTCCCAGTTTCAGTACACTGGCATGAGGCAGAACCTCCTTTACATACTGATAGGGAATACCGCTTGTGATGATACCGATCTTTGTATCATCGTAGGTCACCTTGTTGATATCGATGCTGCAGGCATCCTCTGCCAGCTGCTTCTCACGATCCTCCACAAAGAGATGTCTCTGCTTTGCATTTCCCGGCATCATGATATTCTTCGGAGCATTTCTTACATACTCCTTATCCTCGGGAACCACCCGGTCCTCCAGATTTACAACGCCCTGGGAATGTGCCAGACGCGTGGTGGTCCGAAGAATCACCGGTGTATCATATTTCTCGGAAATCTCAAACGCACGCTTTGTAAACACGCGGGCTTCCTCACTGTCGGAGGGCTCGATCACCGGCACATGTGCCGAACGGCCGATCATGCGGGTATCCTGCTCATTCTGTGAGCTGTAAAGTCCGGGATCATCCGCTACGATATAGACCAGTCCGCCCAAAGCCCCGATGTATGCTGCCGTATAAAGCGGATCGGATGCAACATTCAGTCCGACGCACTTCATGGCGCACATGGAGCGTACGCCAACAATGGATGCACCCATGGCAACCTCGGCTGCCACCTTCTCATTCGGTGCCCATTCGGCATACACGCCTTCATACTTCACCAGATTCTCGCTGACCTCCGTACTCGGGGTTCCCGGGTATGCGGAGGACACCTTCACGCCTGCTTCCCAGGCGCCTCTGGCGATTGCTTCATTTCCAAGCATAATTTTCTTTTCCACTATTTTGTCTCCCTTTACTCTATATTTCACGCATTTCTGCGTATCTGTCTGATTCATCCTGCAGCTTATGACCTTCCGATCTCCCGCCGGTCCTGCTTCTAAAGCTTATGACCGTTCAATCTCTCATCGGCCCTGTTTCTATAATTCGTAACCGCTCAGATCTTCAAAGGTCTTGTATCTTTCGTATCCCAGGCGGACATGAACCACCTTCCAGGACTCTGCCCTCTGTGCTCTCCAGAGTGCCATCCGGAGGCCCGTCTTCCAGTCCTTCTTCGGCTTCACATGATCCAGCGAGGACTGTACCGAAATTACCGAATAGATCGGACTCATGGTCTCCAGATCCTGCCGCGGATCCCGCATGGAAAGGTGCCGTTTCCGGTATTCCGCACTCTTATCCGTCTTCCTCCGGTTCAGCCGGAACTTTGTCCAGGGTTTTGCCATGTCAAAAAGTACATTACAGCCCCGGAATTCCTGATACAGTAGGTCAAGGAATTCCTTCACCTCTTTCCATTTCATATATGAGAAAATGTCCCGTACAACGAAAAGAAGTCCCTTATCCATTTCAACAGACAGTTCGGAAAGCCAGCGATAATCATGGACCGAACGCTGGATCCTCTTCTCCCTGTTTCCCAGTCCGGTATACATGGTCCGGACGGCCATCCGTCCCGGGCTGTCGAGATTATACCACAGTACACGTCCATTATCCACCCGTTCCAGCATCGTATCCAGACCGCAGCCCACATAGACCACGGTCCCGTTCGGATATTCATCCAGAAAAAGCTTAACCGAATCATCCAGTGTCCGGAAAACACTGGCCTGCAGCAGGTTCATCATGGACCGTCCTTTTTTCTCCACCGAGGTCTGTCTCGGATGACCCGAAACATAACGCACCGCATGTTCATCCCGGAAAACCTCCGGGAAATATTTGGACCAGTCCGCCCTTCGCCATACCTCTTCATAGTATCTGTGCAGGATCATTTCATCCGTATCCAGCAGGACATCGTGCAGGATCTTCATGAGATGCCTTGTTTCCTTCCTGCCTTCCTGCAGGTAAAAATCGCTGTTCACTTCCCGGTACTCAAAAAACTTCAGCGGATTGCCCGTGTCCTGTACCTTTGCCGAGAGAAATCTGGCATAGACATTCCATGGATCATTGGTTCCGGAAGCCACCAGGATGTCACTGCTGATATCATGCATATCCTCATACACCGGTGCCGTGAACTCCATTCTTCCTGCAAAATTCCTGACCCAGTATTGATTCAGGAACTGCTTCTTCCGCTCAAACGCCTCTTCTCCCATGCTGTTCTTCAGACTCTTCTCCAGAGTCGGGTCAAAGAACTCGGTATCCATCACCGGTGAAAGAAATACCACCTTGTCCGGATCCGCAAGCCCCTCCTTCCAGATCTGAAGCAGCATGGAGAGTCCGATCCCCGCTCCGGTACCCGCACCAACCATTACGATCGGTCCGGCCTCACGATGCTTACAGAAATCCTGATAAGCCGGAATGATAAAGTCAAACACTTCCTCACAGTCATGCTCCGGCGCAAGGGGATACAGCGGAACCGTTACCGCCATTCCCGTCAGATTGCAGAGAGAAATGATGTACTGCCACTGATTCTTCTTTATGGCATCCGTATAATTGCTCTGATACAGATAGAAAATGTTTCCGACCGCACGCTCCGGGATCAGACGGAACACGGGATAACCATGCACCTGCGATCTCTCAACAGCAAAAGCCTCCGAAACAAATGCGGGAAGTTCACTATCCTCACCGCGTCTGCTTCGCAGGATCTTCTGCTTCATTTTTTCAATTCCCGGATCATGTACCATAGCGTCTCTCCGATGAACTAACTTCTGCCGCCTGATAAAACTACAGCCCCTGAAAACAGGGGCTGCATTTTCATCTTAAACCTCATCCTGGAAAAAATATCCGACTCCCCATTTTGTGTGAATATATTCCGGATCTGCCGGATGGCTCTCTATCTTTTCTCTTAATCGACGTACATGTACATCCACTGTTCTTGCATCCCCCGGATATCCCGGTCCCCAGATCGTCTTCAGAAGTTCATCCCTGGAATAAACCTTGTTGGGGTTCGATACCAGAAGAAGCACCAGATCAAATTCCTTTGCCGTCAGATTTACTTCCTGATTCTTTATGAATACTCTTCGGGAATCGGTTTCGATCCGAAGTCCCTTCTTCTCAACTATGTTGGATTTTTCCTGCTTCATGCCGTCATTCTTTGCATTTCTCCGGAGAATTGCCTTGATCCTGACTTTAACCTCCAGAATATTAAACGGCTTGGTGATATAATCATCCGCTCCGTACTCCAGGCCCAGGATCTTATCCATATCCTCTCCCTTGGCGGTGAGCATAATGATCGGAACATCCGAGAACTCCCGGATCAGCTGGCATACCTCCAGACCCGTAAGCTTCGGAAGCATGATGTCCAGCAGGATAATATCATATGCCTTGACTCTTGCCATTTCCACGGCAGTCTCTCCGTCATATGCCATATCCACTTCCATGTCATCCTGTTCAAGGCTGAACTTCAGTCCCTTCACGATCAACTTTTCATCATCCACAACAAGCACATTTTTCATGTGTTTTCTCCCCTTCATCTCTTCCGACATCAACGGGAACATTCCCTCAGTCCGTCCGTATCCTGTTTTCGATTTTCTTATATGTTCCCTCTTTGATCCCCGGCACCTTCATCAGATCGTCCGGTTTCGTAAAGCCTCCGTTCTTTTCACGGAAAGCCAGTATGTCTGCAGCCTTGCTTTCACCGATCCCCGGAAGGGTCATCAGCAACGCGGCATCTGCAGTATTGATATTGACGCGGTCATCCTCTTCCTGCGCGGAATACGATTCTTCCGGTCCCGGCTCCTCTCTTCCGGCTTCCCCCTGTTTCGGGATGTAGATCTGTTCTCCGTCCTTCAGGGGTCTTGCCAGATTCACCGCATCCGTCCTGGCCTGCTTCGTAAAGCCGCCTGCCATTTCAACCGCATCGGCAACCCGTTTCCCTTCTTCCAGACGGTAAACGCCTTCTTTTTTTACCGCACCGCATACATAAACGATACATTCCTCTTTTTCATCCGTTGATCCGGACTGCGAGGTGTCCTTCTCTTTTCCGGTCTGCCCGGACTGCGAGGTGCCCTCCACTGTTTCCGCCTCCGTGGTGTAGGTACGGATCACCGTATCCTGCTTCGCACATGCAGATAAAACCAGCGCCAGAAACAACCCGATGGTTCCTGACCGGATGATCTTTCGATTCTTCATGCATTTTCTTCGGTTGAACCCCGCAGAAACACACTATATATTAACACATAGTATATTGTAACGAATCTTTCTGAAACTTTCAACCACAAATGCAACACCGACACTGCCAGCGAGAGAAAAAGCCCCGTTTAAAACAGGGCTTCTTTCAGGATTGCGGTTCCGATACCCTTCTCGGTAAAGAACTCGAGAAGCAGGCAATGCTCCAGACGTCCGTCCAGGATATGCACCCGGGAAACGCCCTTATTCATGGCTTCGATACAGTTCTGCAGCTTCGGAAGCATACCTCCGCCAACCACGCCGGTGTTGATCAGTTCCTCCGCCTCGTGAATATCCATCTCGGAGATCAGTGTCTTCTTATCCATCGGATCCGTAAACACACCCTCGATATCCGTAAGGAATGCCAGTTTCTCCGCATGGATCGCGGTAGCAACCGCACAGGCGCAGTCATCCGCATTGATGTTATATCCGTGGTGATCCTCGATTCCCACACCGATGGGTGCGATAACCGGGATGAAATCATTGTCGATCAGTGTATCCAGAAGGGTTGCGTCCGTCTTTACAACCTCACCCACATATCCGATATCCTTATCTCCTGCCATCTTCTTCTGAACCTGAAGCAGATCCGCATCCTTTCCGCTGATACCGATGGCACGGAGTCCCACCTCGGACATAAGGGTTACCAGACTCTTATTTACCTTGGAAAGTACCATTTCAGCCACATCCAGTGTCTGCTCGTCCGTAACACGGAGACCGTTTACAAACTGGGACTCGATTCCCAGACGTGTCAGGTATTTGCTGATCTCCTTTCCGCCGCCGTGTACGATGATCGGCTTCATTCCCACCAGCTTAAGGAGTGCCACATCCTGGATCACGTGAAACTTCAGATCCTCATCCAGCATGGCACTTCCGCCGTATTTTACAACGATCTTTGTTCCGTTAAACCGCTTGATATACGGCAGCGCTTCGATCAGTGTCTGCGCCTTGGCTATGACAGTTTCCATTTGATCATTATTCTTCATGATTTATCCTCTCTTTTCGTAAGCGTAGTATAATTCCCGGAATGATCATTATGAACGGTAATCCGCATTGATCTTCACGTAATCGTAGGTCAGGTCACAGCCCCAGGCGGTTGCTTCCACATCTCCCTGATGCAGTTCCACCTCTGCCGTGATCTCTTCCGGTTCCAGGATCTTCAGAGCCTCTTCCTCTGAGAAGGGAGGCATCGTGCCGCCCACCACCAGCTTGATGGATCCGGCTTTGCTGCACATGGTCACATCCACAAGGGAGGGATCATACTCGGCTCCGGAATAACCCATGGCACAGAGAAGCCGTCCCATATTTGCATCCTTACCGAAGATCGCTGCCTTGGTCAGGTTCGAAGTGATGATGGACTTGGCCAGTGTCCGTGCCGTCTCACGATCCGGTGCTCCGGTCACGTGTGCGGTGAAGAGTCTGGTTGCTCCCTCTCCGTCCTGCGCGGTCTGCTTTGCCAGATAGGTACACACCTCCATCAGCGCTTCGGTAAATGTATCCAGCGCTTCGCCTTCCGAATCGATCTTTGCAGCTCCGGATCTGCCGTTTGCAAGCACCAGAACCGTATCATTTGTGGATGTATCCCCGTCCACGGAAACCATGTTGTAGGTTTCATCCACAACCTCACGCAGTTTTTTCTGCAGTAATGTCTTATCAATATCCACGTCTGTCATGATAAAGCAGAGCATGGTTCCCATATTTGGATGGATCATTCCCGAGCCCTTGCTCATTCCACCCATGGTACATGTTACCCCGTCAATGGTAAACTGAACGGCGATCTCTTTTTTATGTGTATCCGTGGTAAGGATCGCGGTTGCCGCATCCAGTGCAGCCTGCCGGCTGTCCGAAAGTGCCGGAGCCAGTTTCGAAACGCCTTCCAGGATCACATCCATGGGAAGCTGAAATCCGATCACACCCGTGGAGGAAACCAGAACCTGCTCCTTCGGGATCCGGAGCACCTTTCCTGCTTCTTCCGCAGTCAGTTCCGAATTCTTCAGTCCCTGTGCACCGGTTGCCGCATTTGCAATTCCTGTATTTACAATGACTGCCTGTGCGGTCTCTTCAGTCTCAACCAGCTTCTTATCCCAGCAGACCGGTGCTGCCGTCACTTTATTCCTTGTAAATGTACCCGCAACGGTTGCAGGCACCTCGGAATAGATCATGGCCATATCTTTATTTGTCTTTCCCGGCTTGATCCCGGCACGAAGTCCGGCAGCCAGGAATCCCTTCGGAGCGGTTACTCCGCCATCGATTACTGTGATCATGTTGTTGTCCTTTCATTAACGTCTGTTTCAAAAATGCTATGATTCAGCTC
>CADBOV010000092.1 GCA_902796385.1 uncultured Lachnospiraceae bacterium | reverse complement strand
TTTCAGGAAGCCATCATTTCCGCCGGAGGCATCGCCGTATCGGAGATCGACCCCAGAACCATGGAACTGAAGAAGGTGCATGGTCTTCGCGTGGCGGGAGAAATGATCGACTGTGATGCATTAACAGGTGGGTTTAATCTGCAGATCGCCTGGTGTACTGCCAGACTTGCAGCGAAGGAAATCGTGGAAAAATAATCTAAAAAAACTGTAAAAATATCTGTAAAAAAGAAAATGCCGGAGAATGATAAACCCCCTGAATGATCATTCTCCGGCAAAAAGGATATATTTTTCATTCATATGTCTCGATTATCATTCATTTCCGTCGTGAGTTTTATCAAAAAGTAGTGCATTTTTACAAAAATCGGTTATAATTGTCTTGAATTAAACTTTTTTTTGCGTTAAGCCGCCTGTTTCTTATAACCCACGGGGTTTTATCAAGGGGGGATTCGAATGGATACGGAAAACACATTAAATTACAGACTCTATGTACAAAGACAGGAAGATTTTATCAGAACCGATTACCATACGGAATTTAAGCATTATATGACGATCCGGAATGGTGATGTGGAACTTGTGAAACAGCATATAAAGGAAGTCCGGAAGGATTTCAACAAGGGGAAAGGAAGTCTCTCGGACGATCCTCTTAGAAATGTGATCTATCATCTTGTTGTATCTGCTGCGATCGTGTCACGGATCTGTGTGGACGGCGGGCTGGATCAGGAAACGGCGTACACACTGAGTGATGTCTATATCCGGAAAGCCGATCAGTGCAGGAAACCGGAGGAAGCCCTGAATCTCCTGGAAGAGATGCAGCTGGATTATGCGGTTCGCATGAAGAATCTGAAGAAGGTAAATGTGATCTCGATCCACATCCGTCGTAGCATCGATTACATTTATGATAATCTTCAGAACAATCTCACGGTGGCATTCCTTGCCGAACGGGAAAACCTGAGTCCCGGTTATTTCTCACGTCTTTTTATGAAGGAGACCGGTATGGGGCTGAAGGATTTTATCAAGGAAGCGAAGATCCGGACCGCCCAGAATATGCTGAAGTATTCAACATTTTCCATCCTTGAAATTTCAACGTCTCTCGGTTTTTCTTCCCAGAGTGCGTTTACATCCGTATTTAAGGAACTGACGGGAATGACACCGAAGAAATACAGAGACTCGTTTTATTCGGTAAATATGTAAAGAAAAGAGGAAGCAAACCAATGGATATGAAAGAGATCACCGCCCAGGCAAGACAGGCGGTGGAGGAGATACTGGAGAGAGCAAATCTGAAGGAAGGATCGATCTTCGTGATCGGCTGTTCTTCCAGCGAGATCCTGGGGGATCAGATCGGAACCTCCACAAATCTGGAATCCGCAAATGCCGTATATGACGGGATCCTTCCGGTTCTGCAAGAGAGAGGGATCTTTGCTGCGGCACAGTGCTGTGAACATTTAAACCGGGCGCTGGTGGTGGAACGTCCGATCCTGGACCGGTATGATTTTGAACAGGTAAATGCGGTGCCGCATCCCGATCATGCGGGTGGTGCATTTGCAACCGTATGTTATCAGAGATTTAAAGATCCGATCCTGGTGGAAAGCATCCTGCAGAAGGCGGATGCGGGGATCGATATCGGCGGAACCATGGTTGGTATGCATATGCATTCCGTGGTTGTCCCCATGCGGATCAGCCTCCGTAAAATAGGAGCAGCACCGATCATCTGTGCAAGACACCGCCCCAAGTACGTGGGCGGCGCAAGGGCGGTCTACGACGAGAAGCTGATGTAAGGCTGATGTAAGGTTGAAATCAGGCTGATGTAAGGCTGGATGTGATACCGATTTGAAATTGATATTTTTTTAATGTGTTTTTAATTTTACTTAAAAGATGAATTCATTTTCCTCTGCTAAGATCTGAATCGTAGGATAGATGAAGGACGAAACTACCGGCCGGATCACCGTTAGTCGGACCGGTGGCGGGTAGATCGTCTGTAAGAAAGATCGGAGGAGAATGATGAACGATATGAATCAGAATTACGGAGATTATAAGCCGGAGAAGGGATCGTCGATCCTTGGAACAATCGGACGTGCACTGGGAAAGCTGATAAAAAAGAGCCTGGAAAACTATATTGTAGTATCCTATGAAGGAAGCGAGAAATTCAGGGTATCCATCTTCGTATTTGTGATCCTTTTCCTGATCCTTCATTTGCCGCTTTTGATCGTAATGGGTGTAACCCTGTTCCTGGGCGTAAGATACAGTTTTGCAGGAAAGCATGACCTGTCGAAGGTTAATAGGGTTATGGATCAGGCAGGAAACCGCGCGACAGAGTGGTATGGCAGCTTCCGTTACAGTGATAAGGAAATGGCTGATCTTTGCCGCAAGTATGACTCCGGTGACGGACGTAACTAACGTATAAATCTGTATACATCCCCGGACGGATATGCTAAAATCAGGAATATGAAAAAAGAGCAATACAAACACGACAAATAATCCCAATATAATAAGTATTCCAAACGAGGAAGTTATGAATTCAAATCAAAATCCATACGGAAAAAATGTATTTATCACCGGTGCATCCAGCGGGATCGGAAAAGCGTGTGCCCTTCTTTTTGCAAAGAACGGATATACGGTTACCGGTGTGTCCAGAAACTGTACGGAAGGAACAAAGAAGTTCTCCGGCGGCGGTTCACTTACGATGCGTAAAATGGACGTGACGAACAGCCGGTCCGTGCAGAAGGTGATCACGGCACTTCCGCAGATCGACATAGCAATCCTGGCTGCAGGAATGGGCGTGGCAGGCTCCATCGAAGATACACCGATGGAATATGCAAGAAAGCAGATGGACACCAATTATCTGGGCGTGCTTCGATGCTGCAAAGCCATTCTTCCCATCATGCGTGCGGAAGAAAAAGGACTGATCCTTGTGATCGGTTCCGTGGCAGGACGGGTTTCCATTCCGATGCAGAGCCATTATTCATCCAGCAAATATGCTCTGGAGGCTATGGTTGATGCTCTTCGTCTGGAAATCGAGCCGTATCATCTGAAGGCCTGCATCATCGAGCCGGGAGATACGAAGACCGGATTTACCGGAAGCAGGAATACATATCTGAAGGAAGGGTCTCCGTACAATGAAACGGTTCTGAAGGCAGTGGGCCAGATGGAACAGGATGAGAAGAATGGGGATTCCCCGTTTGCGATCGCACGGATCGCCATGAAGATGGCAAATAAGAAAAATCCGCCTGCAAAAGTGGCAGCCGGTTTCAAGTATAAAGCAGTCATCGGACTCCTGAAAATGCTTCCCGATCGAACAAGGGAAACAGTAGTCCGGATGCTTTACATGAAGTAATACAAAGTAGTTTAAAATGCCGGTTGCATTTTGTCCGTGATTGGTTTATTCTTAAAAGTGGAAAAGGCAAAGGCGTCGATACCATCAGGTACCGGCGTCTTTTTGCATTTCAGGGAGGAGGTTACTATGGCTGCTTTTGATAAAACAGAGTCCGGTATTCCGATGATGGATGAGGCATTGCAGTATATCCGACTGGGGGATAATGTGGTGTGGCAGGTCCCCTCATTGGATGAGTTCCGGGTAGTGGCGGAACGCTTTGCGGATCAGGCGATCCGGGACAAAAGAAATCTGATCTATTTCCGGTTTGCGGAGCATGAGCCGATCCTGACCCCCAGGGAAGGACTCAGGATCATAAATGTAGAGCTGTCCCACCGGTTTGAAACATTTACGGTGGATATCCATAATCTGATCGAGAAAGAAGGCAGGGATGCATTCTATGTATTTGACTGCCTTTCGGAACTGGAGGCTGCATGGGCCACAGACCTGATGATGGGAGATTTCTTCCATCTTACCTGTCCGTATCTCTTTATTCTGGATACGGTTGCCTATTTCCCGCTGATCCGCGGAAGGCATTCCTTTGATGCCATCGCGACCATCCGGGATACCACGCAGCTTTTTCTGGATATCTACTCGGAGGAGGGACAAATGTATGTCCGCCCGATGAAGGTATGGAAGCGGTATTCTCCGACCATGTTCCAGCCCCATCATCTGGATGTGGAAAAAGGGGAATTCCGGGTGCTTTCGGACGGAACCGAGGTCAGTCATTTCTACAGTATCATGAATAAGGCGCTTTTCGGCGGCGTGGATCAGAATCTGGACAGCTGGGAGCGGTTCTTTAAAACGACGAAACGACGCTTCCTGTCCGGTGAGGATGTGACAGAAGCCTGTTCCCATATGTGCAATATCATGCTTACCAGGGATGAGCGGATGCGGAAGCTGATCAAGGAGAATTTCCGGCCGGAGGATTATTTCGAGATCCACGGCAGGATGATCGGTACCGGCATGATCGGCGGAAAGGCCTGCGGTATGCTGCTGGCCAGAAAGATCATCGAAAATCATGATCCGGATCTTTTCACCCGGCTTGAACCCCATGATTCCTTCTACATCGGCTCGGATGTATTCTATTCCTTCATCGTGGATAACGGTTTTTGGGATCTTCGGATCCGGCAGCGGACCGAGGAAGGGTACTTCGATCTGGCGGAGGAGTTTGCGGAGCGGCTCATGTCGGGAACCTTTTCCAGCCGCATCGAGACGGAGCTTCGAAGGATCATTGATTATTACGGAAATGATCCGTTCATCTGTCGTTCCAGCTCCATTCTGGAGGATGGTTTCGGAAACGCATTTGCAGGAAAATATGAATCGGTATTCTGCGGAAATCTCGGGACGCCGGAGGAACGTCTGGCGGAATTCGAGCAGGCCATCAAGGAGGTCTATGCCAGCACCATGAGTTCATCCGCACTGGACTACCGGAAACGCAGGGGACTGGATAAACGAGACGAGCAGATGTCCATCCTGGTGCAGCGGGTTTCCGGTTCACGTTATGACGGCTTCTTCATGCCCTGTGCGGCAGGAGTCGGTTATTCCATGAGTCCGTACCGGATCGGAAATACCAGGTCCGAATCCGGTATGCTCCGGCTGGTCATGGGTCTCGGAACCGCAGCGGTAGACCGGAGAACCGGTTCCTATCCAAGAATGGTATCCCTGGATGCCCCCACGAAGATCATTCATTCCACCATGTCGGACCGGCAGCAGTATTCCCAGCGGATCGTGGATGCTGTCAGTCTGGAAACCGGAAATGTGGAGGGCTTTGATCCCCTGAAGATCAGCGGCGCATTTCCGTATTATCAGAAGAAAAACCTTTACTCACATAACTCCGATACGGAGCGGATGTTCCGTGAGCGGGGAGAACGGCGGGAGATCCTTTATGTATCCTGTGAGGGGCTGACGAAGAACGAACAGCTGATGAAGGACATGCAGGATATGCTGGCACTGATCCAGGCGCATTATGAATACCCGGTCGATACGGAGTATACCATCAATCTGTCCCAGAACGGCTGCTATGTGGTGGATCTTCTGCAATGCCGTCCCCTGCAGCTGACGGAGGACGGGGACAAGGTGGATTTTCCGGAGCAGATTCCGGAGGAAAATGTACTTCTGGAGACAAAGGGTGTATCCATGGGCTTTTCCAGACGGATCGGTGTGGATGTGATCGTGTATATCGATCCCATCAAGTACTACAATATGCCGTACCGTCAGAAGTATGACATTAAGAAAGCACTTTCCGATGTAAACTGGTACTACCGGGGAAAAGGAAAACATCTGGTGCTCCTGACACCGGGAAGAATCTGTACCTCTTCGCCGGAACTGGGCGTACCGTCTGCATTTGCGGACATCAGTGAATTTACGGCGATCGCGGAGGTGTCCGAAACGAAGGCGGGATATATTCCGGAACTAAGCTATGGAAGTCACATTTTCCAGGACCTTGTGGAAGCAGGGATACTCTATACCGCCGTATTTGAGGGCGAGCATACGATTGCCTATCATCCGGAGCAGCTGGAAGAAGCTGCAGGAATTCAGGATATCACGGAGGAGATCACGAAGCTTGCGGATGAACATCAGGGGATCCTGAAGGCTTATGACTGTGAAGAGGCAAATATGGCACTATATTATGACCTGACAGCGGAACGGCTCCTGATCCTGCGGGAAGCTGACAGTTAAGCGGCACCTGATCCTGCGGGAAGCCGACAGCGGAAATTAAGAAGGATGACCGGTTTTTGACCGGCAGAAGAATTAAAGGTGGATAACGATGATTTTACTGAATGATTATTTATATAACGGAGATACGGTGGTTAAGATCCTGCACAGTTACACGCAGGATCTGAAGAAGAGTGCGATCGGGAATAATAACGGGATCGATCTGGCCCACAGTAACTGCCTGCTTCAGATGATCGAACTTCTGGAGCATAATGACTTTCTTACGGCCCAGTCGCAGAAGATCAGGGAATTCTATAAATATATGGCGGATAAGTATCCGTTCCTTGCTTTTACATTTAAAGGCAGGATCAAATCCCTGATCCGGCTGGAGGAAAAGATCAACGGAAATATCGTTGAGTTTATTTATGATCATTACCGCACGACTGGCACCTTTCCTTCGGAAACGGAGATCAAGGATCAGATCGGAAGGATCAAGGATCTGATCGCATACAGGATCGTGGTATCGCTTCCGAAGTGCCACCTGAAAGCTGATGAAAACAGGCAGGCCCGCGAACTGGGATATCTTTATGAGATCGCAAACGCACTTCCGGATTTTCTGGAGGAACGCGGATTCAACCCGGAGCTTTCAGGGATTGAGCCATGCAGCATGACCATCGACGGACCCTACAGGAAGTATTACAGGGACTATATCGAGAACCCGAATAACTACGGATATAAGTCACTTCATATTTCATTTTTTGATAACACATCCCGCAGCAATATCGAGGTTCAGCTCCGTACAAAGGAGATGGATGACAATGCCGAGATCGGACCTGCGAACCATCTGGGTTATGAGAAACGGCAGGAGAAGGAGCGAAGCAGACGGGAAGAAATACCGGTCGGGAAATGTGTATTCTTCGATGATGCATATGAAAGAGGGATGAGACTGCAGGAACTGGATCTCAGTAAGGTGGATGTGAATATGTTCGGCGCGACGAATAACAATCTCATCAATGATGGCTGCGGGCTGTACCGCGGACGTCTGATCCTTCCCTATGAGCATTTGTCCAGATTCCAGAATGATCTGATTTAGCGTGTTGCATCCGTCCGGATATCTTGAAATGAAAGTTCAATTATGATAACATAAATTCGTTATTATGGTTGTAAAGGAGTATTGGGGAAAATGAACATAGCAATCGACGGACCGGCAGGCGCCGGTAAAAGTACAATTGCGAGGCTTGCGGCACAAAGACTGAATTTCCTTTATGTGGACACAGGCGCCATGTACCGTGCCATCGCACTGTATCTCCTGGATGCCAAAACAGACATCGAGGATGAGAAAAAACTGAAAAACGCGCTGGATCATATACGGATCAATATCGCGTATGAAAAGGATGTTCAGCATGTGTTCCTGAATCTTCAGGATGTATCTGCCGAGATCCGGAGCGAGAAGGTCGGGAATATGGCATCCAAAACCGCAGCGCTTCCGCTGGTGCGCGAAAAACTGCTGGATCTCCAAAGAGATATCGCGGCAAAGAATGATGTTCTGATGGACGGAAGAGATATCGGAACAAATATCCTGCCGGATGCCGAACTGAAGATCTATCTTACCGCATCAAGCGAGGTTCGCGCGAAACGCCGCTATGATGAGTTAAAGCAGATGGGCGGACGTCCGAAGCTGGATGTGATAAAGGAAGATATCGAGAAAAGAGATTACCAGGATATGCATCGGGAGATTGCTCCGTTAAAGCAGGCGGAGGATGCGGTTCTGATCGATTCATCCGATATGACCATAGAGGAAGTTGTGACACGGATCCTGGAACTTGCGAAGGAACGTATGTAAGGAACGGGCGAATAGGGAACGGTAGAAATGGAAGTCATTCTTGCGAAAAAAGCCGGTTTCTGTTTCGGAGTGAAACGGGCCGTAAATATTGCCTTTTCCGAGGCAAAGAAACACAGTGACGGAAATGAAGAAGGTGATGTTCCCGGGAAGGTTTATACCTACGGACCGCTGATCCATAATGAAGAGGTGACGGCGGATCTGAAAGCACTGGGTGTATCCTGTGTGGATGATCTTTCCGAACTGACCGGACTTCCTCCGGCAACTGTGATCATCCGGTCCCACGGGATCGGACGCCGTGAATATGAAGCAATAGAAAAAGCAGGCCATACGATTGTTGATGCAACCTGTCCGTTTGTCGGAAATATCCATAAGATCGTACGGGAAAGATCGGATGAAGGAGATGTGATCCTGATCGTGGGAGACCCGGATCATGCGGAAGTAAAGGGGATTCAGGACTGGTGTTCTTCCGAGTCTTATATCATACAATCAAAGGATGAAATTGCCGATCTTCCCGATTTTTCGGGAAGGCAGATCACGGCTGTCAGCCAAACAACATTTCATTTAAAAAAATTTGAAGAAATTGTTGTATTATTAAAAGAAAAATATTATAAT
>CADBOV010000091.1 GCA_902796385.1 uncultured Lachnospiraceae bacterium | reverse complement strand
ACCCAGACCGAAATACTTCAGTACTTCATCGATCAAGGATTGACCCCGCCATCCCGCCAGACCATATCCAAGTATTACAAGATGGATGTGATCCCGGACAATCCCGGCGAGAAACTCGCCAAGGACAAAGTCTTTGATGTCGAGCCTTTCAGATCGACCATAATCGCGATCCTGGAGGCAAATGTTGGCAATGACTACTGTGTATCCTCTGTCTACGATCTTCTCGAGGAGAAGTTCATCGAAAACGGAGATTACGACAGTCTTCCCGGTAATGAACAGACACTTCGCAATTATGTACATTATCTCGAAGACTCCGGTCAGATCGATACCGGCGAGGAGCACCGTCGGATCTATGACCATGTATTCGATACTCCGCCCGGAGAACAGATGCTGATCGATTTCGGGGAAGTAACACTTGATAAGAATCACTCCATCCATTTCATCTGTCTTCTGCTGCGGTACAGCCGTTTATTATGCGCTTATGCGCAAGACCATAAATATAATGCCGTAGAGGCCTGTAAGGCCATTTACAGATGCTTCTGCAGAATCGGAGGGCGTCCATCCGTCCTCGTTATCGATCAGGATGCCGTATTCGTTGCCAGCGAAACCTATGGTGAAGTCGTCAAAACCCGCGTGTTCGAGGACTTCTGCACCGAACAAGAGCTAAAACTCTGGGTCTGCAACAAGGCGGACCCAGAAAGCAAAGGCCCCATAGAGAATTCCGTGGGCTTTGTGAAGAAAAACTTTTTCAGTGCGAGGACCATCACCTGCATCGATGATGTTTGGAGATCACTCCCCGGCTGGCTTGAACGTAAGAACAAGCGTATACACAGGGCAACGCTCCGTATTCCGATAGCAGTATTTCAGGATATCGAGCAGAAAGCCCTGAACCCGATGCTTCCATCCGTTTATGAAGTATCTCCAAACAGCTTTGCGAATTACGAGTGCAAGGGGACTCCCTACGTACTGTATAAATCCAGCTACTACTCTGTGCCCAGGGAATACGCGTACAGCCGTCTTAAATACAAGATAACGGTTGGAAAGATCCACATATACGATGAAGGCCTTAAATTCATCTGTACGCACCTTCTGAGCGAGCGCAGGAACAGTTATAACCTTCTTCCCGAACACCGTAAAGGTGATTCCGGAGACTGGATCGAAATAATGGAACGTCTCCGCGATAAATGGAACTGTCTTGACTTCCAGCACTTCATCAACGGTGTCAAAAAGGAGAATCCTCGCCATATCAGCAAACAGCTGGGTGCCATTGAACGGTTTCTCGACTCGGAGAACCCTGATCGTGCGCTGGTAGCCGATGTCCTGAAGACGTGCTGCAATAACTTCAGATATCAGTTCTCGCAGTTTAAGGTAGTATACGAGTATACCAAGGCGGGTAAGAGCCTTACTGAGACCGGTGGATTCAAAGCATCTCAGTCATTCGATCCTGTCGAGTATAAGAGCCTTGATGTTTACGGCAAAGCCTTCAATGACCGTGTTGACATCACAAGGAAGGAGGTTGTCGTATGAACCGTGAAGTCATGAAGAGCATGGGGACAAAGCGTATCCCTATTGACCGGCTTACGTCATTGCTACAGACGTTTACACTGAAACACGCAGCCAAGGCTCTTCCGGATCTTCTGGAAACAGCGGATCTGGAAAGCGCCACAAACAAACAGTTTCTGTTGTCGCTCCTCGAAACCGAGGTTATCGGAAGGAATGAGCGTCGCAGGAAAAGGAATTATTCGGCGGCACATTTCCCGCCCAACATCAAGCCAATAGAGGAATTCAATCCCGACGAGCTTGATTCCGGTATATCGCAGGCTCAGATTGATAAACTCAAGGAACTTACCTGGCTCGATAACGTCGGAAACATTGTCCTTGCCGGACCTCCGGGTCTTGGAAAGACTATGGTGGCTGTTGGTTTAGGGCTTCACGCCATCAACAGCGGCTACACCGTCTGCTTCGAGAAGATGGTCAACCTTGTTAAGATCCTTGATAATGCAGAAACAGAGCGTACCGCAGGCTTCAGGCTTAAGAACCTCAAGAAGGCTCAGCTGATAATCATCGATGAGATAGGCTACACACCTATTACCCGAAGCCAGGCCAACAGGTTCTTTACCTTTATCAGCGATACCTACGAAACCTCCTCCATCATCTTTACGACCAACAAAGAGATAACCGACTGGGCTGAGATGGTTGGGGATCCGGTGCTTACCACAGCATTGCTTGACCGGATACTACATCACGCCAACTGCTACTCATTTAAGGGGGAGTCATACCGGTTAAAGCATCCTGATTTATTTAGTTGACAAAGTACATTACCTGACGGAGCAGGTTGCAAGGAGATGTTAAAAACTTATTACCATACCATGTAAAATTCTCCTTACCGACCAATGTTAAAAACTCCTTACCATACAGTGTTAAATTCTGATTACCGTACAAAGTAAAAAGTGCTTACCTAACAAGGTTAAATTCTGCTTGACATTTGCACTTCATGCAGGTGCTTCACGGTGTGGGATGCAGAAATATCCGACCGCATTGCGGTGCGCCCTATATGAGCGGATAGAGACTCTTAAACGCGGCTTCTCGATCATCGTCCCTGAGCCTTTTGTTTCTTCCGGGGCTTCCTTCTGGATCTTCTCTACCTTGTGGATCGTGTCATGTGATACGCCGGCTGCTTTGGCGAGTTTGTCCCATGTTTCACCTTTAGCCTCCGCAGATATCTGCGTACCCTTTGCCCCATCTGACATTCTTTGCTTTGCCTGTTCTTCAATTGCTGGCTTCAGCTTCAGTGCCAGCTCTGCCCGGACATAATTCGGTATGTTTCTTCTTCCGAGCTGGTTGCGGAAAGTGGCATGTGATT
>CADBOV010000090.1 GCA_902796385.1 uncultured Lachnospiraceae bacterium | reverse complement strand
CTCTTCTTCAGCAGCTTCTTCTACAGCTTCTTCCTCTACGGTTTCTTCTGTACTTTCTTCCGCTTCAGCTATAGCCTCGTCAATTGCGCGGGATACTTCTTCTTCAGCATCCTCTTCCTCACCAGCTTCCTCAGCCTCCTCTGCTGCAGCGGCAGCAACAGGCGCATTATTCATAACCTGCTGAAGCTCCTGAAGTTTGGATACGGAGGTATCCATATCCTCCTTCATTTTATCCAGACCCTTTTTATACTCGTCGATCAGATTCAGCTGGATCTTAACTTCTTTTTCCTTTTCGGAAATCTGTTCATAAACCGCCTGAACCTCCTGACGGTTCTGATCCCATCCTGCAGAAATGGCAGATGCCTCTGCTCTCAGTGTATTTACACCGGCTTCACTGTGCTGATCGATCTCAGCCAGCTTTGTGTCAATCTCGGAGACCTTGGAATTGATAACGGAATCCTTTGCGGAAAGCGCTTCCTTGATCCGTACATCCACGGAACTCTTAACAGAATCCTTTACCTGCTTCTTTCCGTATTCGCGGATGTATGTATCCGTCATCTTCTTCAACTGCTTTTTATCTGCCTCGGTCAGTTCCTCCCTGAGTCCCGGTGTGGTCCTCTCCTGCGGGTCCTCTGCATCCGAACCTTTCCCGGTCAGCGCAAAACTGATGCAGATCAATATCACTCCGATTACTAATACAATGATTGTAGCTACTGTCATGGTTTCCCCCTTATAACTTGTTTTTCTTCTTAGACGGATCTTTTTCGTTGTAAATCTGCAGGATCGATTCATTTAACACCCGGATATGTGTTCCGCGCATACCCATGGACTGAACCTCCAACACTCCGGCACCTTCCAGTTTCTTGATCGCATTTACGATAATGGATCTGGTTATGCCGTACTTGGCAGCAACCTGGCTGGTCACAAGATTTCCTTCCGTTCCCGGAAGTTCCTGGATCAGATAGCAGACTGCCTTCTGTTCCGAAGCGGACAGAGAATCCAGCGCGGCATTCAGGATCTCGCGTTTTCTCTTCTCTTCTTCGTCCTCTTCGTAAATAGCCCGCATGATCTCCAACTCGATCACGGTATTTGCATATTCACTCAGGATGATATCCTCAACCTCATACTCATCCTTTTTCCGGTAGATAAATGTAGTTCCCATCCGTTCCCCGGCAAAGAATACCGGAAGGAGGATCGCAGATACATCTTTTGCAACCGGACGTTCAAATCCCAAGGTCAGCAGATTCACATTTTCCTTGGTCGAAAGAACCGAAAGGAATCTTTCATTCATTCTGGCGTCGATCATTTCACCGACGGAATCCGCCAGCATATCCGAGAGACTCGGTCCCTCATCTCTCTCATAAAACCCAAGCACCTTGCCCTTGGCGCTGACCACCATGCAGTTCGCGGAAAGGATTTCCCCGACGCATTGGCAGATGTCATTGAAGATCACGACTCTGGAAGAATTATCATGCAAAAGCTTGCTGATCTTCCGGGTCTGATCAAGCAGTGTAACACTCATTTTTCAACTCCCCACATAAAAAAGTTTGTGCCAATTTACCCCATGGATAAATATAGCACAAACTAGTTACGTAAACAACAAATTTTATGACAATTTGTAAACTTGTCAGATTTTTAATGAAATTATTCCTCTTTTTCCGGTTGATATGCTTCAACATAGCCGCATGCGGCATCCGAACAAGCCAGTCTCTTTCCTTTGATCGTCAGATAAGAACCGCATTTCGGGCAGGCTTTCTTTACCGGACGGCTCCAGGACATGAAATCACAGTTCGGAATGTCGATGCATCCAAAATAGATCCGTCCCTTCTGGGTACGTCGGATCACCACGTCCTTTCCGCATTTCGGACAGGACACACCGATCTTCTCGAAGAAAGGCTTCGTATTTCTGCAGTTCGGGAAATTCGGACATGCCAGGAACTTTCCGTACGCCCCGTACTTGATCACCATACGGGCTCCGCAGTTTTCACAGATTTCCTCCGACTCCTCATCCGCGATCCGGATGCTTGCCAGATTCTCTCCCGCATTCTTGATCGCCTCGTCCAGATCCGGATAGAAATTCCGTACCACGACCTTCCACTGGATGGTTCCCTCTCCGATCTTATCCAGAAGAGACTCCATATTTGCAGTAAAGCTCTCATCCACAATTACCGGGAATCCTGCTTCCATAATACTGTTGACCGCACTTCCCAGCTCCGTGATAAAGAGATCCTTCTTCTCCTTGGACACATAACGTCTTGCAAGCAGTGTAGAGATGGTAGGTGCATAGGTGGAAGGACGTCCGATTCCGTTCTCCTCAAGGGAACGTACAAGGGATGCCTCCGTGAAATGTGCCGGCGGCATGGTAAAATGCTGCTCTGCCACCAAATCCTTCTGCTCCAGTGTATCTCCCTTGGAAATACCATGGAAGTTCACTGCCGTTTCTGCTTTTTCCTGGCTGGGATATACCAGCTGGAATCCGGCAAATGCAACGCTGCTTGTGGATGCACGGAAGGAATATCCCGCACAGTCCACCGTAACGGCAAAGATATCAAATACTGTCGGTTTCATCCGGCTTGCCACAAACCGCTCATAGATCAGCTTATACAGCTTGAACTGTTCATCGGAAAGGATTCCCTTCAGAAGAACCGGCTTCTGTGAAAGATCCGTCGGACGGATTGCTTCATGCGCATCCTGGATCTTTTTATCATTTTTCTTTTTTGTATCCTCTTCGGCCACATATTCAGCTCCGAAGGATTCCTTGATCATTTCACGGACCGCAAGATCTGCCTCATCGGAGATCCGGGTGGAATCCGTACGAAGATATGTGATCAGACCGACGGTTCCCTGCCCCTTGATGTCAACACCTTCATAAAGCTGCTGGGCAACCCGCATGGTCTTGGATGTGGAATAATTCAATCTTCCGGCAGCCGTCTGCTGCAGTGTACTGGTGGTAAAAGGCAGCGGTGCCTTTGTACTTCTCTGGCTTTCCTTCATGGACTCAACCACAAAGGAACCCTTCTTTACGGCAGCGGATATTTCATCCGCTTCCTTTTTGGACTTAATCTCACCTGTATATTTGAAAGGAACCGGCTTCTTCTGTCCGGGTACACCCAGATGGGCTTCGATGGTCCAGTATTCCTCCGGAAGGAAATCCTCGATCTCCTTATCCCGGTCGCTGATCATTTTCAGGGCAACCGACTGAACACGTCCGGCAGAAAGTCCTCTTTTATGGATCTTCTCCCAAAGCAGCGGGCTGATCCCGTATCCAACCAGCCGGTCCAGAACACGCCGTGCCTGCTGTGCATCCACAAGGTCCATATCGATATCCCTTGCATGCTTAATGGATTCCTTTACCGCATTCTTTGTGATCTCGTTAAATGTGATTCTTTTATACTTACCCTCGGGAAGCTTCAGCGCGATCGCAAGATGATAGGAAATCGCTTCTCCTTCACGGTCCGGGTCAGTTGCGAGATATACAAAATCCGCTTTGGATGCGGCTTTTCTGAGATCCTTTAACAGATCCCCCTTACCGCGGATCGTAATATAGTGCGGT
>CADBOV010000089.1 GCA_902796385.1 uncultured Lachnospiraceae bacterium | reverse complement strand
TCTGCTGCCCAGACCGCCACCGGAGCCGAGATCAAAATCGTCTCTATGACCCAGCCCGCCACCGGAGCCGAGATCAAAATCGTCTCTATGACCCAGTCCGCCACCGGAGCCCAGATCAAAGTCATCCCGGTTGCCCAGACCACCGCCACTGCCGAAGTCGTAATCATCCAGTCCGCCAAGGCTGAAGTCGCCTCTTGCGCCGAATGGATCACTGTTTCCGCTTCCGCTCTTGTCAGATCCATCCTTTTCAGTTTTTGATTTATTCAAAGAACTCGGCATGTCGATTCCTTTTGAAAAATCAATTCCGCCGGATTCTTCGGTTTCCTTATCATCTGATTTCGGCATATCAATGCCGTCGGAACCGGATTTGTTTAAGCCGCTCATACCGGGCATATCGATTCCGTGGCTCTGGATGTCGTTTTCCTCTTCATCATCATGTCCCACAGGCAGACCGAAATATGGCTTTCCGTTCTCACCTTTCCGGAAGGGGTCCATGGTATGGAACAGTTTTTTCTCCCGAAGGTAATCATTCAGCATAATGATATACTCTGTGAGATTCCGGATCTCCTGTTCACTTACACCGCCAAATGCGATATATGCCTGCCCCAGTTCCCGGTAGGTATTTACAAGGAAACGGGACATACAGAATCCGGAAGTGATCGGTCCGGAACCACCGGTCATATCGTCCTGAACAAAGTATTTTAAAGATTCCGGAACTGTTTTCGGGAATTCCGGAACCAGACTGTTTACATTACGAAGCTGGAAAAAGACCTGAGAAGTCAGATTTGTTCCGAGAACTACATTTATCATTTTTACCTGCTGCACCGGATCGGCAGACGCAGGATTATGCAGATACCCCAGAAATGTCAGATAGTCTTTTCGAAGCTGGTCATCCGGACGTAATGCACCTTCATCCGGGCTTTCCATACGTGTCGACATATCCAGTGCATAGTTTATGGTTTCTTTGACCGCATCTGCCAGCGTGATCCCCTGGGAAGCCGGAAACCCTCCGTTGGGATAGCCCATTGCGTCATTTGAATAGCCCTGCTCCTGGTAATTTAAGGACCGCCCCATGGTCGCGACAAGTATATTCTCCCTGTTTCTTTGTTCGCGTGCGTCTTCTTCAGATTTTATTATGATATCGCCTACCAGACCGAACAAACCCCTTCTCCACCTAGTCATAGTTAACCTCCATTTGATGAATAGTAAAAAACACCAAAAATATTATAGCATAAAATGTTTATAGGGAGAATATTTGTTTGAGGTTTTACTCGAGGTTTTATCTGGCTTTCTGTCACTCGTGTACGATCGACAGGGTCTCTCCCGGTTTCAGGATGATCCTTCCCTGTGCATCAAAGCTTTCCGCTACGGACTGGTCGAAACCATCAGGTTTATCCGCCGGAATCATATGGTACGGAATGCTGTGCTTTGCGGCCACAAGCTGAGCACATTTACTTGCTTCAGCCACATCCATATTATAAACACCATCGCAGCAGAAGAAAGCATAATCCAGATTCTTTCCGGCCAGTTCCGACATCTGCGGTGTGGTCGAGGTATCTCCGGAGAGATACAGAGTTGCTCCGTTTGTAAAAGTAAGGATGTAGCCGACACACTGCTTTTCATTATGATTCACATTATATCCGGCTTCTACTGCTTCGATCTTGACATATCCCAGATCGAAGGTCTGATGTTGACCATCAACCAGTGCATCCCTCCAGGTGATCATTTGGAAATCGTCTGTTTTAGACTGGATCAGATTTGCTTTGGTATGATCGTTGTGGGCATGAGTCATGAGGATCAGGTCTGCAGGAACATCATACCCTTCTCCGAAAAAGGGATCCACATAAATGACTTTTCCTTCCGGCGTGGTGATCCGGACACTGGCATGTCCCTGATAGAGAAGCTCCGGTGCGTCACCGGCTGTATTTCCGCCGTTTTCCGTCTTCTTTTCCGTCATAGCTTCCGAATTTGCCTCGGTTTTCGCCTCGGTTTTTGCTTCTGTTTCTATCTCGGTCTGAGCCTCTGTTTTTGCCTCGGTTACTGCATTCGTTTGAGTCTCTGTTTTCGTTTCCGTCACACTTCCGGTGTCTTTCGTATTTGTATCATCACTCTTCCCGCAGGCAACGGTAAAACAAAGCAGATACAAAGCTAACAGTATGACCAGATACAGTTTCTTCATTTT
>CADBOV010000088.1 GCA_902796385.1 uncultured Lachnospiraceae bacterium | reverse complement strand
TGGCGGACGTGGACAAGGATGCGGATGCACAGGCAGCATTCCGGAATACATACAGTTTTTACAGGTTCGGTCTTTCAGACAGCGTAAACTATGTCTGGGGAGCTGTTACCCTGAGCAAGAAGAGTACGGGTGAGGACAGCACTTCCTACAGCAAGAAGCGCGTGGCAATTGATGAGAGCCACCCCAGCGGTCTGGTCAGTCATCTTGATGCAGACGGACTGAATGAAAACGGTACCGCAGGAGAATGCGCAACCTTTGCGTCCTGTGATGTTGCTCCGTCAGATAAAAACGAACGTACATTTTCCATTAAGAACGGCCGGCATTTTTATAATATCCGGTTTGAAACGGACTACAAACGGAGCGCTCTGATCAAGAATACGTTCCTGCTGGAAGCTGATATTGACTGGCATGTGTTTACCGGTGTAAAGGATGATCCCAACGTCATAGCGCTTCCTTCGGAAAGAATCAATTACTTTATGAATTCCTACGGCAGAACGGATGATACGGGAAATCCGATCGTTGCCGGAATCGATTACAGCGGAAACAATGTTGCCACAGGTGCGGCAAATCCGTCAGCAGTGGATACGGATACAAAGCATCTCCCGTTCCCCGGCTTCAGAAAGCTGGATCGGAATGATGTATTTACACAGACTGCAGCAACCGGTACGGACAGATATACCATCAGCAATCTTACCATTTCCGTAACCGCAAATATCGTTTACGGTATCTATGATTCCGTATTTGAGGATCCGGAGATCGAAAGCTGGTTTAAGTCTGTAAATACAGGACTGGATCTTCAGCAGGTTCTGGATGACTGTAAGGACAGCGGGGATTTCAGCGGAATCCTCGGAATCTCAGCGGAAACGGAAGACAGCAAGGGATCGAATCCGGCGAGAGCCGGCCTGCTTCCGGTGGGTCTTTTTGCGGAAAATCACGGCGAGATTTCAAATATCATTCTGGATTGTCATGTTGTCCGCGGCATGGAGTCGCTGGATGGCACGAATATCGTATATACATGTATGGCAGGCGGTTTTGCCGGCAATAACATGGGAACCGTTAAGAACCTGGCCCTTCTGGACAGTGCGGATCCCGCATCCACCATGGCAGTGCCGGATAATCAGACACGTGTCAACGGACGTACGGATGTAGGCGGAATCATCGGACGTCAGTCTTATTCCGCGCTGAAGAATAAACAGGTTGAGCTGCAGGATCTTCGGAATGAAGGTACGGTTACCGGCTATGAAAATGTAGGCGGTATCGTTGGTCGTGCCTATGTACATTTTGTAAATGATGAAGACAATACGGACATGAGAGACGGCAGACTTACCGATGCCGTCAGAAAAGCCGCATACCATGACGGATATTATATGACCGATACAAAGAAGTCCATGACCGGCGACACGGTTTACCGGACGAAAACAGTGACACTTACGGATTGTGTCAATGAAGGCCATGTATCGGGTGATCCGCTGATCTACGGCGGAGAGGATCATGGAACGTCCTATATGCTGGACGGTGCGAATGTTCTTGTTGAGGCAAATGATATCCACTGTGCGTTTATCGGCGGAATTGCCGGATGCTTACAGGACGGATGCATCTGCGATAATTCGACGGCCCAGACGAATCCTCTGTCCGGATATTTCCAGTACGGATATTACAGCGGTGATTTCTCATATGTTACACTGCAGAACTGCAGCAGCAGTATCCTGTATTCACAGGATGATATCGATGCGGTAGACTTCTCGGAGACATCCTCTGAAACCAGGGATTGTTATGTGGGAGGTCTGGTCGGATATGCCCGTCTGGCAGGCATCGTTAACTGCAACGGCGTTAAGGACGGTGAGGAAGTATTTGCAGACGGCAATACGGAATTCCCGGTTGTTTACGGAAGAAAATATGTCGGTGGTCTGATCGGCTGTTCGGATGAGTGTGTATTCAGTGATCCCGGCCAGTCAGGAGATTATTTTGCATCGAATGAGAAGCTGGTCATCGGAGAAAAGTTCGTCGGAGGAATTGCCGGCGCATTTGGCGTGGGTGCTTCCGATCCGCTGACCCTGAGCTTCAGAAACCCGGCGGAAAACGAGTGCAGTCATCCGTCAGTGGTTTATAAAACAGACAGAAAGGACTTTATCAAGAACCTTCTCAATGCGGGAATCGTTCTCGGATGGAGTTCCGATAAGGCATTTGATGATGAAGATGCGTCCGGCGTTGTCGGAGGTATTGTGGGTGCCGGATATGCTTCCATGCAGGAAGTGGATAATATCCAGTCGGAGGATACCAGAAACTATCTGCTTAAGATGGTTGGGTTCTCCGATCCCGGACAGATCGCGGACATGTCTGCGGAAGAGGTTTATTCCATCAGTTCCGAATCAAAATACGGTGGATGTTTCGTGGGCGGAATCGCAGGAATGCTGGGTGAAAATATGCATTTGAACCGTGCCAAGGACAGCGGTGACAGAACCGGTTCGGATGTGAACGCGATAATCTTCGGTCAGGATTATGTCGGCGGCGGTATCGGCTGCATCGGCGTTTTCGATTCTGCTGAGGACCAGGCATCGATCTTCAATATCTACCCCGTAACAGATGACCAGAGTTCCGAGACAAATGCAATGATCGTGATCGGACGGGACGCTGTCGGCGGTATTGCCGGAAGGATCGACGGAACGCTGAATGATCCTCTGGACAACGGAAGAAACAGAGATGACGCGCGAAAGATCGATGTTCCGTATGCCGTATACGGCAGGTACGGAGTCGGCGGAGTGTGCGGTTATCTGCCTGCAGGTTCTGCAGAACATGTGCCGGCACTTCAGGTAAATATACAGGTTACGGGAGATGACCGGCCGGTCGTTTCCGGAATCGCATATGCAGGCGGTTATGTCGGTGTAAGTGAAACCGCGGATTCCCAGATCAGTGGTACGATTGAGAATGTGGAAGTGAACGCAAAGGATTTTGCGGGCGGATACTACGGAGCCATGATCAATGCCACATCCATCGCCCGGATGGCAACTTATACACCGAACTTATCGAAGACCGATGTGAATGCGGATATATTTGCAGGTGGTCTTGCGGGCTTATATGTGGTAATGGATGACTCTGCAAAGATGTTCTCCGAAATAAATGACTCCGGCGAGTATGAAGGCACTCTGCATGGAATCGCTTCCGGCTGGCTTGAGAAAACAGACGGATATAAGACTGCAGCCGAGGTATTTACAGGTCTGGTTGCTGCCGATATCAACAGAACCGGTACGTCAGCCTTTATGGCAAAAGCAGGGGCTGATATCTCGATCGATTTCAGTGAATTCAGTGTCGGAAGTACGATCAACATCCGTTCGGGAGTTTTCGCAGGCGGACTTTTCGGTTATGTTCCGGAACGTTTTGATGCGAGATTCCTGAATTACACAAACAGAGGAAATGTTTATACAAGCAGTTCGGTTTCCTCTTCTCCGGACCGGGGCGGTGTAACGGGCGAGAAGTATTCCTACCTGGGTGGTGTGATCGGTCGTATTCCCACGGGAATCACACTCCGGATGTGCAGGAATCTGTCAAAGGGTGATTATTCAAATACGGCCGAATCCTATTATTCGGCAAAGGAAGCAACCTATTTAGGCGGTCTGGCGGAAGTCAATGCCGGATTGATCACCGGTGAATCAGAAACCAGTCTGTGTACGAATACGGTTGAACGTACTTCTACGGCATACCGGACCGGCGGATTTGTCGGAATCAATATCGGAAATATTGAGAACTGTTCAAATACTGCCGTGATCGGTACGGAGTCGACTCCGATGGCAGCTTCCATCGCAGCTGTTTCCTGCAGCGGATCGATCATTATCAACTGTACAAACAGCGGAAGGATCAGGGCATCGGGAGTTGCAGCAGGAATTTCGGCAGTGACAAGCGGATCAACGATCTCGAATTGCCGGAATACAAGTATGGTTCAGGCAGCCTCAGGTATTGCCGGTGGTATTGCCGGAAGAAATACAGGTGCAGGACTTGTGATCCTGAACTGTGCAAATGAGGGAACCGTGGATGCGGTTACAAAGTCGGCAGGTATCCTCTGCGAGAATACCAATACAAGCGAGCAGGCTTATCTGATCAGCAAGGCAGTGAATAAAGGCTCTGTTACGATCGAAGGCGGCGCTTCGGAGGAAAAGACCGCAGGTATCATCTTCACTCCGGGCGGAGTAGGCCGGATCACGATCTGCAGAAACTACGGAAAGAACCTGAAGTATGCCATCTCTGCAGGCCGGGCATCGGAAATCACCTATTGCTTTGATGCAACAAGCGCGGAGGATCATTTCGGAGATGTGTCCACCGGCGGAGATAAGTATGCCAATTTCTATGTGGGAGATGAACCGGCGCACAGCTACGGATTCTCTGCAAAGAGGGGATATTATACAACGGCATATATTAATAAAGTCGGATTTGAAAATCTGAAGCTGATCATGACGGTCGGCGACATGATGGAAAGTGACATCCTCGGAATCGATGATCTCGTATTCTCACCGGGAAATGCGGCAGAAGAGCACAAGGAAAACAGTTCCTGGGATTGGATAAAGAGCAATAAAAAACTTACATATGAAATCGTGGCAAACGAAGACGGCGTGCCGGATGGTATGGCTTTCGACGGATTCTCCATTCTGTGGGATAACATCTATGATGATGCCGGACCGGAAGGTGTTGACGTGGAGTACAACATTATCATGTATTCCCATAACAATGCCAAAATAACCATCGCTCCGATGACGGTAAATATCAAGGATGCACCGGTAAGAGAAAACTTCTCGATGCTAGAGATGACATTTGTACAGAATAAGAAGGCAGTGATCAACGGCGTGGAATATGCGGTTTCCAAGGATGAGATGTTCAACGAAAAGGACGTCATGAAGATTCAGATCATTGTTACCGCATGCAGCTCCGATAGTAAAAAGGTCGGAGTACGGACCTTCGGATGGCAGGAAAAGATTGGTGAAGAGTATTCCGTAATGCCGGCAGTTGAGGGTCAGACAGTGGATCCGTACAAGGGCTCTAACGGTATCGACGGTTCGATGGAACTCATCACAGGGGCTGATCCGGAAGCAGAATCACTCCTTTATCCGATTGAAAAAGACGTAAATCAGTATACACTTGTGCTTCACGGATACGAGACGCCGATCTCGAATCTGGAGCATAATCCGAAACGGTACGAGGCGATTCCCAGTGAGTCGGATCGGAAGAGATATGTTGAAGACCTGGATGCGCAGTACATGGATTTCATTCTGCGATATGCGGAACCGTAGGTTATAAATAAAAGGACAGTTATATGGTGAAAAAGAAAAACTGTAAAACTGCATATCGAATGAATAACCGGGGTGCGGCATTGATGGTTTCCGTGATCATCATAGGAATCCTGATCGTGTTTACATTGTCCCTGCTGTTGGTTTCCTATACGCTTTATGCTTCGCAGAACAAGAAAACGGCGGAGATGAGCAGTTCCGAAGCGGCGGTCACATTGTCCAGGGCTTTGGATCAGGAACTGACGATGGATGATAATGTTACAGGCAGCAGTCTGTGGAACTATCTCAGATACAATCTGCTCCAGGATGATACGGTGTGGCCGTATTATGAGGAGGGCGTATCCGGACATTCCAGAACAGAGGCCTGCCGGTATTTCAAAGTGGATTATAATGTGAATTATTTTCCGAACAAGGCACCGGACGGCTTCCCCGGAAATGTAACGATCTGTATCTACTGGATGCTTCCGAAGGGTCAGGATGTACCCACCGGACAGAATCCGTATGATATGACCATTTCCCAGAAGAACGGGACGCAGCTTGTGGTTGAGGTTACCTGCGAGACGGCGAGTCAGTCCTATACGGTTTCAAAAACCTATGAGTTAAATATCATTTCATATGAAATGTCGGAGCCGACGGAAGTTTCGGAACACAACATTGTCCGAAATAATGCCAGCGTGGATGAGTACAATCCGGCAGATATCAGTTCGACACATTTCAACTGGGAAGAAAAGTGGAGATGGGCAGAACCAAAGGAGTGATCAGGTGAAAGTAAGAAAAAAGTCTAAATTCCGAAATGTAATTAAGATGAATAATGATCAGGGTAATACCATGGTGGAGACTCTGGTTGCTTTTACCGTGCTTCTTATCGTGCTGGCGATCCTGTATCAGATGGTGGCTTTCTGTTCCTCGCTTCGGATGAAAGCTGCCGATGAGGCTCAGGTTGTGAGTGAGTTTAACCAGGAGCTTTACCGGAAAGGGAACGGAACGGGAGTATATGATAAAATTACAAAGACATCCTATTCCTGTTCAAGTCTGGAAACAGCCAAGGGACCGTATTTATATCTGACGGTGGATGAGAGTAAAACGGATACGAAAAATCATTATACTTCGGGTGCCCGGAGAATAAAGCTGGATTCGATCGGAATGGATTGTTATTCCTATAAGGAAGATGATCCGCTGATCACAACAAATGAGATCGCAGTTCCCAAGGCGGTTCAGTTCCACCACAGGGACGAGGGCGAAGACTGATACTTCTATACCGTAACAACAGAGAGGTTTGTGTCATGAAGAGCATAAGAGGAAACCGGATAAGGAAAAGGAACGATGGTGCGACGCTTGTCGAGATGATCGTTACTTTTGCGTTGCTTTCGATTTTCCTTGTGGCAGCGGCAGCGATCATCGGTGCGGTAACAAACCTCTATTTCCGGATCAAGTCCGAGACATATTCCAAACAGGTTTCGGATATCATCCTGGAAAAGGTGTCATCGGAAGTTGACGGGGCAGAATATACACCCCGGTCCACCATCGGAAATCCTACGATCTGCGATGCCTCCGGCAATGAGGAAACAAGCGGGATCGGACTTCGGATGGACTTATATGATAAAACGGATACACATGTTCAGGTGTATGCCGAGAACAACGAGCTGATAGTTCATTACTACAGCCTTACGAAGGACGGGGTGGAATATAATGCCACCGACTGGAAACTTCAGGAAAGCGTATACAACGGATTCATGATAGATTCATTAACCTTTGTCCGGGGAGATAAGCTTGCCGATTTCACGGACAAGAGTGATTACGGGCTTACTTCTTCCGGATCCTACGGGTCGAACGTGATCGTTGTATTTCTGAAACTGCATAGTGAAAGGTATGGAGATTACTATACTTATCGTTTTGTGAAAATGTATAATGTACCTGACACATCAAGCTCCGGTGGGGGAGCTTAGGATCCGGATTGGAACCCCGGGATCCTGTTGGGAATTATAAGATATGTGTGGGAAACTTAAGCTCCGGTTGGGGAACCGGGGATAAGATTAAGGATAAAGTTAGTGGGGAACGGTATGGATAAGGAAAAGGAACGCGAACGTGAATCCAGGCAAAGGCTTCACAAAATTCTGAAAATCGGTGGAATCATCGTAGCGGCATTGATCATCGGTGCAGCTGTCTTTTTTGTGTTCAAACTCCGGTCGGATGCGAAGGAAGCGCTTCGGGAAGCGAAGAATACCCGTATGGCGCTCAGGTCCGCGGATGTTATGATGTATGCACACCAAAAATCTGTATTTAACCCGTCAAAAGAAAACGGAATAGAAGAAGGCGCGGAGAAATATATAGAGCAGATCTACACGCCCCAGGGAAAGTACCGGATCACGGGATATGATGCGACAGCGCATGAGGTTACGGGAATGACCTATGAGAGGGGACATTTCTTCGTTACTTTTGAGTTGGTGGACGGTGCTGTCCACTGGGATGTGGACTACAGGATGAATGTTTATCATTATGATGAAGATGACATCGTCGTGGAGTAGAGTATATGATCATTGAGGACGAAAAGAGGAATCGGTAGAGAGGTCGATAGTGAGATCGACAGAAGAATCGTTACATAGACCGGCTGAAAATAGATAGAGGGATCAACAGGGGAATGGAAAGCGGAATGGAGAGAAACTATGGACTGGCTTGAATTTACGATCATACTGGCAAGGATACTCATCGAAGCCGTATTCTTTGCCATCGGAGCCTCGGTTTTTTCCTTCCTGAATGTGATCATCTACCGTCTGCCGCGGCATAAGCAGTTTACGCTGGGGCATTCCATGTGTACTTCCTGCGGACATGAGCTGACCATGCGGGACATGATCCCGATCCTGTCCTGGGTTTCGCTCCGGGGAAAATGCAGGTATTGCGGAGCACCCGTTTCCGCGCGTTATACCATCGTGGAACTGCTGGGAGGTTTTTTCGCAGTACTATGGACGGTAATCTTCGGCATAAGATGGCCCGCACTCGTTGCTTTTCTTGCATCAGGAGTGTTAATAGTGGTATTATATATACTGTATGACAAGGTGCGCCATAATCTTGATGATTAGACGTACCCTGGATTAGGAGAAAGTTTATGGCATTAAACTATCAGTACAAAGCACAAAATGAAGAAGGAAAGGT
>CADBOV010000087.1 GCA_902796385.1 uncultured Lachnospiraceae bacterium | reverse complement strand
TATCTGTATTACCTGCTGGCGACCCAGGCGTACATAGTCTATAATTCCCGCCGGATCACGGATAGTACGGACGTGATCGAGACGAATGTACGGAGAATGTTCGGAAATGTAACACCGCAGATTACGACTCCCGAAACAGAGAAGAAACCACCGGTGGATTTTCGTCAGTGATCAATCTGCAAGACACTGAAAGGAACTGTAGGAAATCACGGGAAAGTATGGTAAAATAGGTCTTGGGGTCTGTGAGTAAAAAAGACCAAATTGGCGAAGCTGAAAATGAAAACGTATCCAATCATGGTTTCCGGAATGAACTGCCGGGAGAAAGAGAATGACCGCAAACTCACCAGATACGGACTGGTATTTGACGGGATTGATTACTCCGGCAAGGTAACGAAAAGGAACTACAAACGAATTAAAAAATACTGCGATAAGAACGGCCTTACATTTCGCCTGACAAATGCACTGGGCAGACGGCGCGCGGACTACCGGCGGAGATATTTCGCCGCCCATGATCCGGATGTTGGTAAGCGCTACATTTGTGTTTACTGCGGAAAATGGATGAAGAAGGAGAAGACTACCGTCGATCATCTGTATCCCGTGGGGCAGGTTTCCAGAGACGTAAAGCTGCAGCGCAAGCTGGAACGAAAAGGGATCCGGAACATCAACGATCCGAAGAATCTGGTTGCTGCCTGTCACAACTGTAACGCTAGGAAAGCGGATCGCATGGGACTGTGGATCCTGCGTGGTTCCATCGGACAGCATAAGGGCTTCTGGGCATTTTTGTATTTCCTGGGGATCTCTCTGATCCTCGGCGCGGGAATCTGGCTCTCCATGCTCCTGTGAGGACGGGGCCGGACTTACGGCAGGATCTGATTTGTCGGAGTGATATGGATATTTCATCAAAGCCGGACAAAAAGGAGATTCTATTATGCCAGAAAATCAGAATTCAAACAATTACCAGCAGGGATCCGGTGCGGATTATGCAAGAAGGATGCGCACGGAGAAAGCGAAAAAAGTAGCAAGGGAGGATGCAAGTATCGGTGTGCTGATCGCAAAAGCGGCACTTGGCATCCTTCTTATTGCGGGTGGATTTATTGTCAAGGGATCTTCCGGAAGCATTGCCATAGTGCTGATCGGACTGTTTCTTGGCTTTTTCCTTGTTATCTGGGGCATTGCCGGATACCTGCAGCATAAGAAAAGGATTGAGGATGCCAAACTGGACGTGATCCTTTCCGAACCCATGAACACCTATGGAAATGCGGAGATTCAGGATCTGCAGGCGAAATATGATGAGCCCGCCGGAGCAACAGGAGCAGCGGGCAACAAAGATCCAAACGGTAAGTAAAATTGATTTTTCGAGGTGAGATCGTATGGACAAAATGAAACAGGAACAGGGGCCGGTTCTGGCCATCTGCTACGATTTTGATAAAACCCTTTCGCCGAACGATATGCAGGCACAGGGCTATATACAGTCCATTGGATATGAAGTTGAAGACTTCTGGAAGGAATGTAACCTTCTGGGCGATGAAAATGAAATGGATCCGAATCTTGCCTACATGTATCTGATGGTAAAACGCGCACACGGAAAGGTTCTTTTCACAAAAGAAACCCTCCGGCAGAACGGCTCCGAGGTACAGCTTTTCCCCGGTGTCGACACCTGGTTCGAGCGGATCAACAGTTACGGGAAGGAAAAAGGACTTTCGGTTGAACACTACATCATTTCCTCCGGGTTAAAGGAAATGATCGAGGGCACAAAGATCGCGGACTGTTTCACAAAGATCTATGCCAGTTCCTTTCTGTATGATGAGGCCGGCGTTGCGGTATGGCCTGCCCAGGCCGTAAATTTTACGAACAAGACACAGTTCCTTTTCCGGATCGAGAAGGGCGCGCTGGGGATGAATGACGACGCGGTCAACCAGTATTACCAGCCGGGAAAACTCCGGATCCCCTTCCGTAACATGATCTATATCGGGGACAGTGATACGGACATTCCGTGTATGAAGCTGGTAAATGTAAACGGCGGTCATTCCATCGGCGTTTATAACAATGAAACAAAGGATAAAACCAAGGTTTTCCGGATGCTGAACGAAAACCGGATCCGGTATTTTGCGCCGGCGGACTATACCGACGGTTCAAAGCTTGAAACCCTGGTAAAGGAGATCATCGACCGAACGGTTGCAAATGAGGTGCTGGAGCGTTATCACTACAGCTGCATTGCCGCAAAGGACGGAAAGATCGATGAAGAGGGAGATGTACAGTGACACGGGAAGAACTGGAGCAAAAACGGGCATCCGTTAAACCGATGGACGAAAATGTCCGGACCGCAGTGAAAAAACACTGGGATCATCTGGCAAAGCCTCTGGACGGTCTCGGGATAATGGAACAGCTCCTGGCAGATATCGGTGGGATCCAACGAAAGGAAATCCCGGATATCCGTGAAAGAACGCTTCTGATCTTCCTTTCCGATAACGGGATCGTGGAAGAGGGCGTTTCCCAGAGTGACGCCTCCGTCACACATCAGGTGGGACTTGCCATGTCCGAAAACCGTTCCACCGTATGTATCATGGCACGCCGCGCCCACATTTCCGTATATCCGGTTGATATGGGGATGCAGGGTGAGAAGATTCCGGGCATCAAGGACATGCGTGTCCGGTCCGGCAGCAGGAATTTTGCAAAAGAACCGGCCATGACAGTTGAAGAAACCCTGGCAGCCATGGAAAACGGTTATCTGGCGGCCTGTGAATGTATCCGGAAAAAACCCGGCTTACTGTTACTGGGAGAAATGGGCATCGGGAACACCAGTACCGCGACCGCCCTTTCCGCAGCATTTCTCGGGGTTGATCCCGGCGAGCTGACCGGCAGGGGAGCGGGGCTTTCCGACGAACAGCTGATCCATAAATGTAAAGTACTGCAGGATGCACTACGGGACAGAACCCGGGACACATCCTACGATCCGGCGGATCCGGTCGGAATACTTGCTGCATTCGGCGGTTATGACATTGCCGGAATGGTCGGTGCGATCCTGGCAGGCGCAGAACTGCACACACCGGTCGTCCTGGACGGACTCATCACACTGGCAGGAGCATTTGCGGCAGAAAAGCTTTTCCCGGGAATCCGGCAGGTTCTGATCCCTTCCCATACACCGAAGGAGCCCATGGGCAGGCTGTTGCTGGAACAACTCGGACTTTCGGCACCGATCGATGCCGGGCTGAAGCTGGGAGAGGGGACCGGAGGAGTTCTTCTCGTTCCCATGCTGGATGTCTGTATGGAACTCTATAAGGACGGGATCGGTTTTGATACACTCGGTATTGACGCATACACCCGGTTTGACCGGAACGTTTGATCAAAGGGGGCTTTGGGTATGTTGAAAGTTTTAATCATCATAGGGGTCGTGATCCTCGTGATCTGTCTCATATCATTTATCTATGTTTCGATCATTTCCAAGAAGGACGGACAGATCGCAGATCCGATCTACACGGAAATCTCATTCGCATGCAAAACAGCCTCGAACATCCTGGTAAACCTGAAACAGCAGGACCGTACCGGATTATGCAGGGTATCCCGGGGAATCCTGGGAATACGGATCGAAGTATCCTGTTCCGGCGACCCGCCGATCCACTTTGATAAGGAGATCCGGGCAGATGGGAGGACCGAAACGGAAATGCATCAGCTTTGTGCACATGCCGCCGGCTGTATCGAGCATTTTACCTCCAAAAAGTTTGCTGCGGTTCTGGAATACGGAGACAGCTACCGGATCGAACCAAACCGGTATCAGAATTTATGATCGAATAACTCGGAAAGGTTATGAAAATGATTTGTCATAATTGCGGAAATGAAATAGAAAATGCGAATTTCTGTCCGGTCTGCGGCGCCAGGATCCCGCACCCGAAGCCGAAGGCTCCCCAGGGCAGCCAGGGGCAGCGGCCGACGCAGGGACACCGGCCATCGCAGGGGCAGCACGGCGGTATCAGCAAAAAGAAGCTGTTTCTTTTCCTGGTTCCGGCCATCATTCTTCTGATCGGACTCCTGATCCTTTTTGCGGTCATCATGTCCAAATACGGGAAATCGGATGAGAAAACCTCCGAAACCGCATCACAGCAGGCAACTGAGAAGAAGACCGAAGAAAATCCAACGGAACATTTCAATCCTACGACGGAAAAGATCACGGAAGCCTCCACAGAGGTCGTTGCAAATTCCATTCCGGATATGCTCCGTGAGATCGTAACCGCTACAAAGCAGAAGGAAGGCTACTCCAAGGATAACAACCGGCATGCAAAGGGCTTTGTCACCGACCTGAACGGTGACGGCATCTATGAGCTCTTCATGGTTTATGCCGTAGATCATCAGTCCAATACCACCGTAAATTATGAGATCTGGACACTGAATAAAGACGGTGCATCCCCGGTTCTGGAAGGACTGGTTTACGACCCGACCGCAGGAGAGACCGGAACACTTTCCATAAAGACAAAGGATGATTCCACCTATCTGGTTCTTTCCTCAAGATCCGAGATCGCGGGGCAGTTCAGTGAAACGGTGACTTACTATCCCTGGCCGAAGGATACCGCCATGCCGGATTTCCAGTCATCCACCGTTCTTTCCGCCAGCGGAACCATAGGGAAGGAATCCACGGGAGACTACAGGGTCAACGCCAAAACCGTCAATTATTCCGAATACCGGACCGAAGGCGGTCAGTATCTTACGAAGCAGGCAGTGGACTATTCAAAACAGACCGTCTCGGATGACATTGTTTATCTGGATGACCTGGCCACAACATACAAAGATCTGAAATTTGAGTGAGAGGTAGAACTATGAGATATCCGGAATTTTTACCAGATAACGGCACCATCGGATTTGTCGCTCCGTCCTTCGGATGTTCGATCGATCCGTATAAAACATGCTTTGAAAATGCGCTTGAACGGTTTCGGGAAATGGGATACAAAACCAAACCCGGACCAAACAGCTTCGCCGGAGAAGGGATCGGGATCAGTAACCGCCCGGAATTATGCGGTAAGGAACTAAATGAAATGTATGCCGATCCGGAGCCGGATGTGATCATCAGCTGCGGTGGCGGGGAACTGATGTGTGAAGTCGTCCCCTATATCGACTGGGAAGCCATCCGCAGCAGCAAGCCCAAGTGGTACATGGGTTATTCCGACAATACCAATTTTACATTTCTTTCCACGATCCTTGCGGATACCGCAGCAATCTACGGACCATGCGCACCGGCCTTCGGAACCGATGTTGTATCGGATTCGCTGAAGGATGCATTCAACCTTCTTAAGGGTTCCTGCGATGTGCATAATTATCCGAAGTGGGAACTGGAAAGCCTGAAGGATGAAGAACATCCCACAAATCCCTATAACATGACGGAAGACTACCGGCAGCGGATCTACATTTCCGATCCGGAGAAAGGGCCTTCCGGTGATCACAATTCCCTCAGTTCCTTAAAGGAGCTTTCCCAGGTGGAAATGGAGGGCCGTCTGATCGGCGGCTGCGTGGACATTCTGATCATGCTCTGCGGTACACGATTTGACCGGACAAAGGATTTCCTTGAGAAATATAAGGACGACGGATTCATCTGGTTCCTGGAATGCTGCGATCTGAATCCCATGATGGCAAGACGTGCCTTCTTCCAGATGAGAGAAGCCGGCTGGTTCAAGTACGTAAAGGGATTTCTGATCGGTCGTTCCCTGCATTACAACGAGGAGATGATGGGGCTTGATATGTATACCTCCATCACCGGTGCCATTAAGGATCTTGGTGTTCCTATCATCATGGATCTGGACATCGGACATCTTCCTCCGCAGATGCCGATCATCAGCGGTTCCTACGGAAAAGTACATGCAGCAGAGAATTCGATCCGGATCGAACAAAAACTGATCTGAGATTGCCAATCCTCAGGCGGTATAGTAAAATATTGAAAAAACGGAGGGGTAAAATGGGGCTTTTTGATAAAATATCCGAAGCATTTGAAAAAAAGGAATGTGTCTTCTGCGGAAAGGAGATCGGTATTCTCGGTAAGAAGAAACTGGAGGACGGGGTTATGTGCAAGGACTGCGTATCCCTTCTTTCTCCCTGGTTCACGGACCGGAAGAACAGTACGGTAGCAGAGATCGATGCGCAGCTGGCTTATCGTGAACAGAACCGGAAGGAACTGGAATCCTTTCATCCGACCTGCGAGTACGGAGACCGGATGTCCCAGTTCATCATTGATGAACCGAACCGCAGATTCATCGTGCTTCCCAATAAGAATACGAACATCGCAGAGTATAATCCGGATATCATTTCCTTTGATCAGGTAAGCGAGATCAAACTGGATATGACCTATAACTCAACAGAAGAGAAGTTTAAACAGCCGGACGGACAGAGAGTTTCCTTTAATCCGCCGAAATATGAGCATACCTTTATGTTCTATGTGAAGGTCACAACGACACATCCGTATGCCCATTCACACAGCTGTCAGCTGAACAGCACCGGTCTCAAGGTTCATACCGCCGGACCGAAAATGTCCCGCAGTTTCCGTCTGGATGCCCTGGAGGATCTGCGTCGCTTCCTGGAGTATTTCCCGCCCAGAACCATGCAGGAGAACTATCAGGTTGAAAAGGAAATGGATGACTGTTATTTCTATGCAAATATGGGCGATGAAATCTGTCGTGCGATAATGAGAGGCTAGAGCGCTAAAGAAGCGCATAGAGCAGAGGTACGATCATGGCATATGTTGAATTTCAGGATGTGCAGAAGGTATACAAGAGCGGAGAGGTTTCTATCTCCGCTCTTTCCGGCGCATCCTTTACAATTGAAAAGGGTGAATTCTGTGTCATCGTAGGCGCTTCCGGCGCAGGAAAGACAACGATCCTGAACATCCTCGGAGGGATGGATACACTGACCTCCGGGCATGTGGTCATCGACGGGGAAGACATTTCCACGTATGACAAGAAAAAACTGACCACCTACCGTCGTCTGGATGTGGGATTTGTCTTCCAGTTTTACAATCTTGTACAGAATCTGACCGCCCTTGAAAATGTGGAGCTGGCAGTCCAGATCTGCAAGGATCCGCTGCCACCGGCAGAGGTTCTAAAAGAAGTGGGGCTGGAGGACCGGATGAAGAATTTCCCCTCCCAGCTGTCCGGCGGAGAGCAGCAGAGAGTTGCCATTGCCAGGGCGCTGGCCAAGAATCCGAAGCTTCTTCTTTGTGATGAGCCCACCGGTGCTTTGGATTATCAGACCGGAAAGGCGGTTTTGAAACTGCTGCAGGATACCTGCAGAAATACGGGAACAACTGTCATCGTGATCACCCATAACTCTGCATTAACCGCCATGGCAGACCGGATCATCCGTGTAAAAAGCGGAAAGATCATAAGTGAAACCCTGAGTCCGAACCGGGTGGACATCGATGAGATAGAGTGGTAAACCGGGGTAACAGACCAATGAAACATAGCAGGAAAAAAGCCTTGCATAAGTCCATGCTGCGGGATATCCGCGGTTCATTCGGCCGCTTCTTTGCGATCTTCGCGATCATAGCACTTGGAGTGGGCTTTTTTTCCGGTGTCAGAATTACAACCCCCACGATGATCAACACCATGAATCATCTGTTTAAAGAAAAGAATCTGTTTGATTATAAGCTCGTTTCCACCATCGGGTGGGAAGAGGAGGATGTGGAATACATCCGGACCATGCCCGGAGTGATCTCGGCAGAAGGCTCATACCAATATGACATCATTTGTCTTTCCATGGAAAATGCGGATGAGGTTTATAAAGCACATTCCCTTCCGGAGGATATCAACCAGCTGGTAATGATCGAGGGACGGGTACCGGCCGCACCGGACGAAGTACTGAT
>CADBOV010000086.1 GCA_902796385.1 uncultured Lachnospiraceae bacterium | reverse complement strand
ATGCGGTGGTTCTTTTCGATGAGGTTGAAAAGGCACATCCGGATGTATTCAATGTGATGCTGCAGATCCTGGATGACGGCCGGATCACGGATTCCAAGGGAAATACCGTGGACTTCAAGAATACGATCCTGATCATGACTTCCAACATCGGTTCCCAGTATCTGCTGGAAGGAATCGGAGAGGACGGAGAATTCCTTCCGGAAACGGAAGAGCATGTCATGGGAGAATTAAGGAATTATTTCCGGCCGGAGTTCCTGAACCGTCTGGATGAAACCATTCTCTTTAAGCCGTTAACCGAACATGAGATTTCTTCCATCATAGAGCTTCTGCTGGCGGATCTGAATAAACGCCTTGCGGATAAGGAACTGTCGGTAACACTGACGGATGAGGCAAAGGCTGAGGTGACCCGGAAAGGATATGATCCGGTTTACGGAGCACGTCCTTTGAAGAGATATCTCCAGAAAAATGTGGAGACTTTAGTGGCACGTGCCATCCTGCAGGGAAGTCTCCGGCTGGGTGATACCATCCGTATCGATGTGGAAGACGGAAAACTGGTTGTAAAATAAACAGATTATGGTAGAATGAAAGAAGCAGAAATCTATGGATATAGATTTTAAATGTGAATAATAAAAGAAAACGACAAATCATAAGATAAGATTGACATAATAACAGTGTTATGCTATAAAGGATTATGGTGCATAACACTGTTTTTTTTGTGCTTTTTTAGCAGGATCAAACAGGATGGGAGGAGGCGGAGCATATGGAACGTGAGAGCGAAACAAAACTGAAACTTCTTCGTGTCGCAAAAGAGGAATTCATGGAAAAGGGTTTTCATAAGGCTTCACTTCGGAATATCTGCAGAAAAGCCGGTGTTACGACGGGGGCCATGTATTTCTTTTTCAGGGACAAGGCCGATCTGTTCGGCAGTCTGGTAAGAGAACCGGTAGCCAAAATAAAAACGATCGTCGATGATTATTTTAAAGGGGATATTCCTCCGTTATACAGGGGAACGGATAAACCGGAGAATCTTGTAGTCTCGATGAAGATCCTGAATACTCTGTATACATACCGTGATTCCTTCCTGTTGCTTCTGACAAAAGCAGAGGGCTCCGGTTATGAAAAGGTTAAAGAAGATTTTACGGACCAGGCAGATCAGCATTACAGAGAGGTTGTGCTGGAACGGAAAAAGAACAAAGAGGTGTCCGGGGAGACGGTCGGACTGAGCAGGGGAGAAGAGGCTCTCTGCCGCTGGATCGCCCGGGATCAGGTGGATTCCTTTGTATATGTTCTCTGTAACTGTGAAACCATGGAAGAAGCCCGTGAATGCCTTCCGCTTCTTGTTACCTATCTCCGGGGAGGATGGCATACGGTAATGGGGGGAAAATAAAACGGAACATATAAATGTTTTTATTGCTTTTTTTCATCAAAAGAAGTAAAGTAATGTATAGTGGCTTTTTCACTTTAATGCGCTAAAGTGGAAAAAGATTAAGTTTTAAAGGAGTAAAAAGATGAGAAAGTATTTTCAGCCGGAAATCGAGACCATGCCGGTCGAGCAGATTAAGGCACTTCAGTCTGAACGCCTGGTAAAGCAGGTGGCTTATGTATATGCCAATAACAGGTATTATAAGAAGCTGATGGATGAGAAGGGCGTAAAGCCGGAGGATATTCAGGGGATCGAGGATCTTCATAAGCTTCCGTTCCTGACAAAGAATGACCTTCGCGAGGCTTATCCCTACGGACTGCTTTCCTGTCCGAAGAAGGACTGTGTGCGGATCCAGTCCACCAGCGGAACCACGGGACGTCGTGTGGTTGCATTCTATACCCAGCATGACCTGGATCTCTGGGAGGAGTGCTGTGCGAGAGCACTGGTTGCAGCCGGCGCGTCCGAGGATGATGTGGTTCAGGTATGCTATGGCTACGGTCTCTTTACCGGTGGTCCGGGACTTCACGGCGGTTCTCACAAGGTGGGAAGCCTGACAGTGCCCATGTCCTCCGGAAATACAGAGCGTCAGATCCAGTTCATGCGTGACCTGGAGTCCACGATCCTCTGCTGTACACCGTCTTATGCGGCATATCTTGCAGAGCGTCTCTATGAAATGGGATGCAGCAAGGATGATATCCGTCTGAAGGCAGGTATCTTCGGTGCAGAGCCCTGGACCGAGGAGATGCGTCATGAGATCGAAAGCAAGCTGGGAATCAAGGCATATGATATTTACGGTCTGACCGAGATCTCCGGACCGGGTGTCTCCTTCGAGTGCGAGGCACAGACCGGTATGCATATCAACGAGGATCATTTCATTGCAGAGATCATCGATCCCGAAACCGGAGAGGTTCTTCCGGAGGGAACAGAGGGAGAACTTGTATTCTCCAGCATTACAAAGGAAGCATTCCCGCTTCTTCGTTACAGAACCAGAGACCTCTGTGTTCTTACCAGAGATAAGTGCTCCTGCGGACGTACACATATCAAGATGTGCAAGCCGAAGGGACGCAGCGATGATATGCTTATCATCCGCGGCGTAAATGTATTCCCGTCTCAGATCGAGACCGTACTTCTGAAGGAAGGCTACACACCGAATTACCAGATCCTGGTAGACCGTATCGGAAATGAGGATACCTTCGAGATCAATGTGGAGCTTTCCCAGGAACAGTTCGTTAAGCTTCAGGATGATGATTTCGCCAAAGCTGAAAAGAAGCTGGTTGCCGCAATGGTTGCCATGCTGGGTATCCGCCCGAGAGTTCATCTTCTTGCACCGCACTCCGTGGTACGAAGTGAAGGAAAAGCCGTACGTGTGGTTGATAAACGTAATCTTCATGATTAATAAAAAACACCGGTTTAAAACAGTTTAAACGATTCATACAAAGTAGAAAAAGATCCTGCAGTGTGCCGGTCGCACATTGCAGGATCTTTTCAGGTTTGACTTATGTTTGAGGTTTGACTTTTACTTGAGGTTTGATTTTTATTTGGATACTTTCTGTACCAGATAGAGGAATTCCGTTTTAAATTCATCATCCATGACTCCCGGAAGAACCTTCAGCCGGTCGTAGATTTCCTGGTAGCTTGCGGTTCCGCTGTATTCGGAGCCCCGAAGCAGCATTCCGAATTCTGCAACACCTGCTGCATAGGATGTGTCGGGATCCATTTCTTCCTTCAGCATATCCTTTGTTACGGGGTAGGTAAGAAGCTTGCTTTCGGAAGCATCCGGCTCTTTGTAGCGGATGTTGACTGCCAGCATTTCATCTTTTGAGCTGACGCCTGTTGTGGAGGGCTGCTTGTCGGATGTATCATTTCCGTAACGGCTTTCCACCTTGGAAATCTCGAAATCGGAATCTGCGGGAACGACTTCGTAGAGTACGGTTACGGTCTGTCCGGAACCAACCTCGCCGCCGTCCTTCTTATCATTTGCGAAGTCCTCTGCAGCCATTTCACGGTTTTCGTAACCGATGAGGCGGTATCCCTTAACCAGTTCGGGGTTGAACTCGATCTGGAACTTAACGTCTTTTGCTACGGTATAAAGGGTGGACCAAAGCTCTTCCTTCAGTACCCGGGTTGCTTCTGCGGTGCAGTCGATGTAGGAGTAGTTACCGTTTCCATGATCTGCAAGTGCTTCCATCTTGCTGTCTTTATAGTTTCCGGTTCCGAAACCGAGGCAGGAGAGGAATACACCGGTTTCTCTTTTCTTTTCCACCAGATCGATCAGATCTGCTTCAGCGGAGATACCTACATTCAGGTCACCGTCGGTTGCAAGGATGATCCGGTTGTTTCCGCCTTTGAT
>CADBOV010000085.1 GCA_902796385.1 uncultured Lachnospiraceae bacterium | reverse complement strand
TCCTTGATTCCGGAATCCTTTAAAGGTACATCTTCAAAAGCTGCTCCCTTTTTCTTGGGTTCTTCCTTCTTCGGAGCTGCTTTCTTCTCTTCCTTCTTTGTCTCAGCCTTAGAAGCGCCGCCATTGCCTTCAGCTATCTGCTTCTCAAGCTCATAAATCTTTAAACGATTCTCTTCGATTACCTTGTTCAGCTTCTCATTTTCTTCTTTCAGCTTAGTGCTCTGTGTAAAAGCCTCATCATAAGCACCATATACAGTGTTCAGAAAATCATCCACATCCGTGGTTTTGTAACCGAAAAGACCCTTCTTGAACTTCTGTGATTTGATGTCAAGCGGTTGAATCATGCTGCCTTCCTCCATTTAACAAAATTTTCTCTTGTAAAATTATAACACATTTTCAGATAGTTTCAATATCAAAAAACTGTGATATAATGATTCTATCACTTTTTACAGAAAAAAGGGAAATCAAATGTTGATTTTTGACGAAAAACTACCAATAAACGGAATCCGGGAATGGGATTCTCTTGCGGAAACTCTTGGGAAAGACAAGGTGATCCAGTTTGATCTGGAGACCACCGGCCTCTCTCCGAAGACTTCTTTTATTTATATCATCGGAATCAATTACTATCAGAATGATGAATGGCATATTCTGCAGCTTTTCAATGATGACGGAAAAAGCGAGCCGGAAATGATCCGGTACTTCATGGAATTATGTAAGGGGAAAACCACACTCTTCCATTTCAACGGGGATACCTTCGATATTCCTTTTGTCCGTACACGGATGGAACAGATCCGGATGCGTCTTCGGGATGATATCCCGAATGAGATGGATCTTCTTACCTCCGTGGATCTTCTGAAGGAGATCCGTCCTTTTAAATATGCGCTTGGACTTCCGAATGTAAAACAGAAAACCGTTGAACAGTATCTCGGGATCCATCGGGAGGATAAATATAACGGCGGTCAGTTGATCGACGTTTATCTGTCCTATCTTTCCTCCGGGAGTCAGCGGAACCGGGATCTGGTCCTGCTTCATAACAGGGACGATATGGAAGGGATGTATCATCTGGCCCGTATGCATGCCCTCTCCACGCTCTGCAGCGGGGAATTTAAGATCACCGGAATGGAAATGAACAGCAAAAATACCAGTCTTTACCTGAATCTCACACTGGAACTGCGACATGCGCTTCCGTGCCGGCTTGTTACCACCGGTAACGGGGTTGCATTAAACGGCTGTGACTGCGGATGTTCGCTGGAGCTTCCGGTTACGGAATGTGATGCGGAATGTACGATCACAAAAGAACGAAAGCACGGCTTCTTCCTGCCGCAGTCAGACTACGAAGGAAGGCCATGCTTTCGTGATCCGGATCAAAGGAAAAAACTCCTTGTCACCGCAGATGATGCGCTTCTCGGAAATGAGGATGCGCTTCATGCTTACTCAGTCTGTGTCATTCAGAACGTGATGAAAAAGAGACCACGCTCTATTTAACAACAACCGTAAATATTACTGTCTTGGCTGCGGATGCCTTGTAATTGGCATTTCCCGCAGCTTTTATCTGCATTTTGATCTTGTAGGTGCCCTTCTTCAGGCCCTTCTTAACAGTTACGGCGCCGGTGGTCTTATTGATCGTAAAGGCACTGTTTCCGGTTACCTTTGTATAGGTAAGCGCTCCGATTCCCTTATTTGGGAATGTAACTACCTTGCCGACAGCCAGAGTCAGTGACTTTGTCTTCAGTGTGGTAAAGCTTGCCGTGGCAGTTTTTGCCGTGACTGCAAGCGGGTTTGCTGCCTTTGTGATGGCAAAGGAAACCGTTTTTGAGCCGGAATAGTTGCCCTTCAGCTTGACAACGATCTTATAGGTTCCGACATTGATCCTTCCCGTGGGGTAAGTCACCGTGTAATCCGTGTTCTTAGTAAGTGCTGTGGTGCTGTCCTTAACCGTAACTGTCGGGGTTTTTGCTTTGCCGTTATAGACAAAGGATGTGGCCGAGAGTTTAACGGTGGGGGTAATGGCTTTTGCCTTGATGACAAAGGATACGGTCTTTGAACCGGAATAATTACCCTTCAGTTTTACGACGATCTTATATGTTCCTGCATTGATGCGTCCGGTCGGATATGTGGCCGTATAGTCGGTATTCTTTACCAGAACCCCGGTTCCGTCCTTAACCGTAACCGTCGGTGTTTTCGCTTTTCCGTTATAAGCAAATGACGTGGCGGAAAGCGTTACTGTGGGAGTTATGGCTTTGGCAACGATCGAATACGTCAGGAAAACGGATCCGGAGTAATTATTCATACCGGTAACCGTAACCGTCGCTGTTCCCGCATCCAGTACATTTTTATAGGTGACTGTATAGTCCTTATCTTTTGTTAATACCTTTCCCTTTACCGTAACAACCGGAACCGGGCGGATACCGGAACCGGTGTAGGTATAACTTGCGTTGATGCCTGTTATTTCGGCAGTGGAAATGTCGATGATCGGAATCTTTCTTGTATATGTTCCGGGACCGATCTCATCAACTTCTTCTTCGTCACTGTTTAACCAGGTGCTGATCACTTCGGACGGATAGGAACTGCTCTTGAAAAGACTTGCCAATGTGTATGTCAGCCCGGAATTATTTACGATGGTAGAAATCTCGCAGTGATAGAAAGCGCTATCACCGATGGATGTAACACCTTCCGGAATCGTTATGGTTCCTTCCATGGGATTCCCCCAGAAAGCGTATTTTCCGATCTTCTCCAGGGAAGCAGGAAGTTCCATTTCGGTAAGGCCGGAATTCTGGAATGCGGCTGAACCGATCTCCGTCACACCGGACGGGAGGTCAATGGACGTAAGATTCGGACAATTCGTAAAGCAGTTATCACTGATCGTGGTTATACCGTCAGGAATGTTGATTTCAGTCAGTTTACTGCAATAACCGAATGCACTTACGCCGATCGATGTCACGGTTGACGGGAGTTCTATGGAAGTCAGACCCGAACAGTTCGAGAAGGTGTGATTCATAATGGTTTCAAATCCTTCCGGAAGTGATACATCTGTAAGAGATGTACATTTAAAGAATGCATGATTCGCTAATGTTTTTACACCGGAGGGAATCGAAATGCTTTTCAGATCGGTACAGTAGGCAAAAGCATTGTCACTGATAGTGGTAATGCTTGCCGGAAGCTGGATCGTCTGCAGAGCGGTACAGGTTGAAAATGCATCATTTTTTATTTTTACCAGTGTTTCCGGAAGCGTAACGCTGCTAAGCTTCTTACATCCGGAAAAAGCTCCGGCCTCCAGTTGTGTGATTTTTGCATTGATCACTGCTGTTGTAAGGTTCAAATTGTTATTAAACGAGTTTTCTCCGAGAGCGGTTACGCTTTGGGGAATGGTGATCGATTGAAGATTTGCAGAGAAAAATGCACTTGAACCGATGGTCTCCAGTCCTTCCGAAAGACCGACCGAGGTTAAGGCTGAACAGGATTGGAATGCGCCCGTCCCGATGGTCGTTACTTTAGCCGGAATGCTGACGGAGGAAAGCTTTTTACAACCGAAGAAAGCCTCAGTATCGATAAGTGTAAGAGTCTTCGGAAGTGTGATATTTGTAAATGCTTTGCAGTAATAAAATGCTTTCTCACCGATTTCGGTAATACCTTCCTGGATCACGATTTCTTTTACGGAGTCCCAGTCGCTCTTATTATAATCATTAAATGCATTGTCCGCGATCCGGCCTGTACCGGAGATCGTAAGCGTGCCGGTCTGCGTATCGAAGGAATATGTAGCATTTTCCCCGCAGCTTCCGGTGGTAACGATTTCCTTAAAAACAGCCTTTATTACCGTATCTTCGGTGCTGAGATAAATGGTATCATCTTTTCCGGCACGATAACCGAAACTGCCGGTCACAGCCACCAGTTTCTCGAAGTACCAGCCTTCTGCAGGCGTAGTCGTAAAGGTGATCTCCTCTCCTGCCTGTACTTCATATTTATTTGCGGATATTTCGCCCTGTCCATCAACTTCAAAGGATAATAATACAACCGGATTGGGGTTGATGGAAAGGCATGTGTTACTCACATATTCTTCGCCGGTTTCAAGCACCTTGACGGTGATATAGTATCCGAGTGTGGAATCGTCTGCAGGTGCGGTGAAACTGAAGGTGGATCCCTGCGGAGTGAGGATGAATGTATCCCCGTCGGATTTCCTGATTCCGACTTCCGTATCTTCGCCGTTCTCTAAAGCCTGGCTCAGTGCATCATTCAGGCTCATCAGATCGGCATATTCAAAGGAGACATATCTTCCTGCCATGATCTGACCTTTACTGTTCAGACCTTTCATGATCCCTTCAATGCCCTTGATCAGATAGTCCTTTTCTGCGGCATAAACCGTATTCCGGCTCATGGGGATCATGGAAAATACCATCATCACGGCCAGCAGGATTGCGATCAGGCCGGATTTCTTGCGTCGTATCATTTGATAACCTCCTTTTCCATATAGGTAGTGTCAAATTTGACACTACAAATTTGTTACAATTCCTTTATTTTACGGGGTTCAAATAAAAAATGAGCATTGACCCCCTTT
>CADBOV010000084.1 GCA_902796385.1 uncultured Lachnospiraceae bacterium | reverse complement strand
CCAATCAGGTATAAATCTTCGCCCTCGATCTTGTACATCATGGCATCCATTTCTGCAAAACTCATAACCCCTGTTACCACATTACTGCGGATCATAAACGGCGGTACACAATAAGTAAAACCACGATTGATCATAAAATCTCTTGCATAGGAAAGAACGGCGGAGTGAAGTCTTGCAACATCGCCGATCAGATAATAGAAACCGTTGCCGGCAACTTTTTTACGTGCGGAATCAAGGTCAAGACCATTGAACCGGTCAATGATATCCGTATGATAAGGAATCTCAAAATCCGGAACCACCGGGTCACCGAATTTCTCAATCTCAACATTTTCGCTGTCATCCTTTCCGATGGGAACGGAGGGATCGATGATATTCGGGATCACCAGCATGATCTTACGAAGATCCGCTTCGATCTGCGGTGCTTCTTCCTCCAGAGCAGCCAGACGCTTGGAAAATGCAGCAACCTTCTGCTTTGCTTCCTCTGCAGCTTCCTTGTTACCCTGTGCCATGTATTTGCCGATCTCACCGGAGATCTTGTTCTTATCTGCACGAAGCTGGTCAGCCTCTGCCTGATTATCTCTTCTCTTCTGATCCAGGGCAATTGCCTCATCTACCAGAGGAAGCTTCTGATCCTGGAATTTGTTCTGGATGTTCTTTTTTACGATTTCCGGATTCTCCCGGACAAATTTGATGTCTAACATTTTCTTTTTATGTCCTCCAAAAAAGTGAATATAATTAACGGTTGTGCGGTCATTCGAACAATTCATCAGTCAGGTGACCGGTCAACTTTTATTATCTGAATGCATATCATTCGATATCAAATGTCTCTTCCGGGGAGGTCAGTTCCTCGATCTCCTCTTCCACGGTCATGGCCTTACTGATGGCCTGCTTTTCTTCTTCTGACAGTGCGATGTAGGATTCGCCTTTTATGATCTCCTTCGCGTAGGTGTAACAACCGTCTCTTGAATGCATGGTATTCAGAACAATACCGGTATTATCCTGATTCAAAAGAGCAAGTGAAAAACTGAGCTGTCCGGCCAGATTATCAAAGGCGTCATATTTTACAAGACCGATCTTGTCGATACAGGAATCCAGCTGGCCCTTGAATTTCCGGTGCTCCGAAGTAACACGTTTTGCACTGACCTTAACTTTATCCATTTCCTTGAAGCGGGTCAGGATGACCTTTTCCAGATCCTTTCCTCTCTTCCCACTCATGATCACATAGTACTTCCGATTTACATAGGCAAGGCGGCGGATCGTCAGGATCAGCGCGATGCCCAGTGCAAGGATTAATACGAACAGGATGATCAGCACGATTTCAATCCGAATACCGAATGCGGTTGCTGATAGTAGCATGATTTCCTCCTGAGTTATTTAAATAATGATGGTATCGATTATAATTTACCGCGGGATGCTGTAAAGAAGATGCAGGATACGCTCCATATCATCGGTTGAATAATACTCGATCTCGATCTTTCCGCGTCCCTTGGAACGTGCCTTTACGGTAGCCTTTGTACCGAGTACATTCTTCAGGTTTTCCTCGATCTCTTTGTAGATCGGAGTCAGATCCTTTTCTTCCTCTTTGACAGCCTGCGGCTTATCTCCTTCCGCGAGGATCTGGAGTACCTGCTTTACAAATGCCTCTGTTTCACGGACTGTCATTTCCCGGTCGAAAACGGTCATGGCAGTTTCATACTGAACAGCCGGATCCTCGATCATGATCAGGGAACGGGCATGTCCGGTTGTGATCTTTTCATCAACCAGCATCTGCTGAACATCATCACAGAGCTTCAGAAGACGAAGGGAGTTTGTAATGGTGGTTCTTCCCTTGCAGACACGATCCGCAACTTCGTCCTGTTTCAGATGAAACTCCTCGATCAGTCTTTGATAGGCATGTGCTTCTTCGATAGGATTCAGGTCTTCACGCTGAAGGTTCTCGATCAATGCGATCTCAACCTGCTGCTGCTTTGTATACTCACGAACAATGACCGGAACCTCTTTCAATCCGGCCATTCTTGCGGCACGCCAGCGACGCTCTCCTGCAATGATCTCATAATACTTGCTTCTTTTTACAACAACGATCGGTTCGATCACACCAAATTCCTTGATCGAATCAGCGAGTTCAGCAAGGGCATCCTCATTAAAATGTTTTCTGGGCTGGTCTTTATTCGGTTCGATCTCGGAAAGCTTCATTTTCTTTTCAACTTCCTTGATAACCGTTTTTGTGGATGTCTTTCCTTTTGCCGGAGCCGGCTCGTTCGTGGGAATTAACTCATTAATTCCACGGCCCAATCCTCTTTTTGAAGCCATGTCTTCCTCCTTGGTAAATAACCTGTTCCAGGTCAGTGATCTGATTTATTATTTCTGTCCGTAATATGCATTCGGTCCGTGTTTCCGCATATAGTGTTTATCAAGTACATATTGCGGAAGAGATGCAGACGGGTTGAGCTGCAATGTTTTGATGTCCATTTCCGCGATGGTTTCCAGTACAACGGCATTGTAAACCGCATTTGCAGGATCCTTACCCCAGACAAAGGGTCCGTGGTTTTGAACAACGACTCCGGGAACGGCCATCGGGTCGATTCCCCGTTTTTCAAAGGTTTCCAGGATCACCTTTCCCGTATTCACCTCGTAAGCCTCGTCCACTTCTTCCTTTGTAAGAGAACGTGCGCAGGGAACATCTCCGTAGAAATAATCCGCATGCGTTGTCCCGAGTGCAGGGATATCCATTCCTGCCTGAGCAAATGCAACTGCATTGATCGAATGTGTGTGAACGACTCCGCCGATCTTCGGAAAAGCCCGGTAGAGTTCCAAATGTGTTGCCGTATCCGATGAGGGTTTCCACTTCCCTTCAACGGTTTCCCCGGTGGAAAGATCAACAACAACCATATCCTCCGGATTCATTCCGTCATAGGATACGCCGGAGGGTTTGATCACCATCATTCCGGCTTCCCGGTCGATACCACTTACATTTCCCCAGGTATATATGACAACGCCTTTACGAACCAGCTCCAGGTTCGCTTCACATACGACTTCTTTTAATGATTCAAGCATAGTGTTCTCCTGTCTTACCTTACTTTAACCACTCAGCGCGTTTTGCAGCAAGGAGAGCCTTGAAGATATCAATGTCTTCAACAGTTGTAAGCTTGATATTTTTTTCGGAGCCTGCAGAGAAATAAATCTGCTCTCCCATTTCGATCATCAAGGTGCAGGAAGCAACGGAGTTTGTGATTCCGGCTTCCAGAGCTCTCCGGTGAAGATCTGCAAGATCCCCGATGTGAAATGCCTGCGGGGTCTGGGATCTCTTCAGTCGGTCTCTCGGATAACTGCCCACCGACATATGCCCGTCATCGGTCTGGATCATTGCTTCGGCACAGGGAATGACCGTTGTAGCATTTCCGTATTTCAGAGCAACACGGATGTTGTCGGAAATGATCTCCTCGGAAATCATCGGACGGATCGCATCGTGAATAAGGATCAGATCCTTTGGATCATAATGCTTTTCAAGTTCAAAAACGCCGTTCCGGATGGAACCCTGTCCGTTGTCACCACCGGGTACGATATGCTTCAGTTTGGTAATGTTGAACTGTTTTGCATACGCCCAGAGCATTTCTTCCCAGCCGGAAATGCAGACAACTGCAATTGCATCAATCTGGGGATGATTCTGGAATGCTTCCAGTGTGTAAACAATGACCGGTTTTTCATTTACGGTTAAAAACTGTTTGGGAATATCCTGATGCATACGGTTCCCAACTCCGCCGGCGATGATCAATGCGATATTTGCCATTCCATAAATGTCGATGGTAACGGAACCATCTTTCCTCCTGTAAATAATCTATTGGTTCTTTCTGTAATTTCAAATGATAAAACTGCAGGTATATTAAACAGAACAGGGTGAACTGAACATGTGAACATGATTTAACTGGTTTACATAATATCTGTTCTGCCTGTTTGGTCTAATACAGAAGCAATTTTATATATAAATAATTATATATATAAATAAGGTAGATTTGTTTATAACTTTATGGTAATCAACAGTTTTTCAGTCTAGAAACAGCTTATTGTTGATAACCTCGTCTGCCAGAGCCCTGTATGCCTCTGCACCGGCTGATCTGGAATCATACAGATTGATAGGCAATCCGAAGCTCGGAGCCTCGGCAAGACGGACATTTCTGGGTACTAATGTCTGATAAATGATCTGATCCAGGTTTTCCTTAACGTTTTCCACAACCTGTTGTGAAAGATTCGTACGGGAATCGTACATTGTAAAAACAACTCCCTCGATCTCCAGCATCTTATTTAGCTTCTTTTTGATCAGATTTATCGTGTACATGAGCTGTGTTAAGCCGTCCAATGCATAAAACTCACACTGAATCGGTACGATAACGGTATCAGCTGCAGTCATTGAGTTGATTGTCAGTATTCCCAAAGCAGGGGGACAATCAATTATAATGAAGTCATAATTCTTCCGGAGAGGTCGGATCAACTTCTTCAGGATGTATTGTTTCTTATCTACATCAAGAAAATCTACTTCTGCCCCGGCAAGTTCCCGGCTGGACGGAATCAGGCTGATCTGGAGATTCGGATTCTCAAAAATGTTCATCTGCAAGCATTCACCCAGATTACAGTTTCCGCACATAGCATCATAAATGGAATAGGGAAGATTATTCTTATCAACTCCAAGACCACTGGTCATATTTCCCTGCGGATCCATATCGATCGCAAGAACCTTTTTCCCTTTTTCTGCCAGGCATGCTGCCAGGTTGATGGATGTAGTTGTTTTTCCGACGCCGCCTTTCTGGTTGGCGATTGCTATGATTCTACCCATATCCTTCTCCGTAAGAACATTATTTCGCTTTGATATCGTATGTAAATTGGGGCAAAACATAGAATAAATCTCTGTTGTTCAGGGATAATACATGGAATGAATCTCTGATAATCAGGAATGTTACATGGAATATATCGCTGACAATCAGGAATATTGCATGAAATATATCGCTGATAACTGGTGATTTATCTTTGGTCCGCAAGACATACATGTGCATTATAGCACTTTTTGCGATTTTCTTCCATAACTAGATATAGATTGAATTAGATTCAAAAGCACAAGATATTTTGTTTTGATATTTGTAATACATTTGATTTGACATAAAATTGCTCCAAATAGTGTTTCACGTGGTGGTTTCACCGGTTTTTTATGGTGGATTATGTGTTATCGTACTTTTTTAAAGATTGCTATTCTACAATGTAGTTTGCTGGT
>CADBOV010000083.1 GCA_902796385.1 uncultured Lachnospiraceae bacterium | reverse complement strand
GCCGATCCTCGCAAAGAGCAGACGCAGGTAATCATAGATCTCCGTCACGGTTCCCACCGTGGATCTTGGATTCCGGTTCGTGGATTTCTGATCAATGGAAATAGCCGGGGACAACCCCTCGATCTTATCCACATCCGGTTTATCCGCCTGTCCCAGAAACATCCGGGCATAAGAAGAGAGGGACTCCACGTAACGCCGCTGTCCCTCTGCATATATCGTATCAAATGCCAGCGATGATTTTCCCGATCCCGAAAGGCCGGTAAAAACCACGAACTGATTCCGGGGGAGCTTTACCGTAACATTCTTCAGATTGTGCTCCCGCGCACCTTGAACTGTTATATATTTAATATCCTTCATTTACATCTCCTCTTGAAATGCGATGCATTTATTATAGCAAATGTAAATTGATTGTTCAACATAAAAACCGAACATATTTTCGCCTGACAAATGTTCCGCCGCTGCCATCCCGGATCCGCTGTTATCCCGGATCCGCTGCTATCCCAGATCTCTCAGGGTTTCCTTCAGCTCCTTGATCTCATCACGCAGCTCCGCAGCCAGCTCGAAGTTCAGTTCCGCTGCCGCCCGGTTCATACGGCGTGTCAGATGATCGATCTCCTTCTTCAGTTCCTTCTTGTTCAGCGTATCCGGATCCTTGCCGTGACGGGCGTTCTTTCCCGCCGAGTCCTTCAGGTCGTCCATACTTGTGGTGATCAGCTCCCGCACCGCCTTCTGAATGGTCTGGGGCGTGATCCCGTTGGCATCATTGTATGCCTGCTGGATCTTGCGCCGGCGCTCGGTTTCACCGATGGCATATTTCATGGAATCCGTCATCTCATCCGCGTACATGATCACGTGTCCGTCCGAATTTCGCGCCGCACGTCCGATGGTCTGAACCAGCGAAGTTCCGGAACGAAGGAAGCCTTCCTTGTCCGCATCCAGGATCGCAACCAGCGTGATCTCCGGAATATCCAGACCTTCCCGGAGCAGATTGATTCCCACAAGCACATCGAAAACACCCATCCGAAGGTCACGGACGATCTCCGTCCGCTCCAGGGTATCGATATCCGAGTGCAGGTATTTCACCTTAATGTCCATGCCCCGGAGATAATCCGTCAGTTCCTCCGCCATCCGCTTCGTAAGCGTGGTTACAAGAACCTTGTGACCGGCTTCGGTTTCCTTCCGGATCTCGGTATAAAGGTCATCCACCTGACCAGCCACCGGACGAACCTCGATGGGCGGATCCAGAAGTCCCGTAGGCCGGATCACCTGCTCGGTCCGGAATTCCTCATGCTCCTCTTCGTAAGGTCCGGGGGTTGCGGAAACGAAAAGCGCCTTGTCGATCCGTTCCTCGAATTCCTCAAAACTAAGAGGCCGGTTGTCCATGGCCGAAGGAAGACGGAAGCCGAAATCGATCAGCGTCTGCTTTCTTGCCTTATTTCCTCCGAACATTCCACGTACCTGCGGAAGCGTCATGTGGGACTCATCCACGATCAGAAGGAAATCATCCCCGAAGAAATCCATCAGTGTATCCGGCGGTTCTCCCGGCTTTCCTCCTGCCAGGATCCTTGTATAATTCTCGATCCCGGAGCAGACGCCGGTTTCCCGGAGCATCTCGATATCGAACTCGGTCCGTTCCCGGATCCTCTGGGCCTCCAGAAGCTTATCGTGGGCTTTGAAATATGCCACCCGCTCTTCCAGTTCTTCCTCGATCTCCTTCAGCGCCCGTTCCATTTTTTCCGGTGCGATGACATAGTAGGAAGCCGGGAAGATGGCGGTGAAATTCACATTTCTCTTTACCTCTCCCGTCAGCGGATCAAACTCCGCGATCCGGTCGATCTCGTCTCCGAAGAACTCGATCCGGACTGCATTTTCATTTGTATTTGCGGGGATCACATCCAGCACATCCCCCTTCACACGGAAGGTGCTGCGTTTAAAATCCATCTCGTTCCGCGTATACTGCATATCGATCAGCCTGCCGATCACCTCGTCACGGTCAATCTGCATCCCCGGCCGGAGAGAAAGCATCATTGCCCTGTAATCCTCCGGATTTCCTATGCCGTAAATGCAGGACACCGAAGCAACCACGATCACGTCCTTCCGCTCGATGAGCGCGGCCGTTGCGCTGTGGCGGAGCTTATCGATCTCGTCATTCATGGACGAGTCCTTTGCTATGTAGGTATCACTGGAGGGCACATATGCCTCCGGCTGATAATAGTCGTAATAAGATACAAAATACTCCACTGCATTTTCCGGAAAGAACGCCTTCATTTCCCCGTAAAGCTGCGCTGCCAGGGTTTTGTTATGGGAAATGATCAGGGTGGGCTTGCCCAGCGCCTTGATCACGTTTGCCATGGTAAATGTTTTTCCGGAACCGGTAACACCCAGCAGGGTTTCGATCTTTTTTCCGGACCGAAAACCCCGGACCAATTCTTCAATGGCCCGGGGCTGATCACCGGTTGGTTCATATGGAGATTCCAGCTTGAAAAGCGAATCCGACAAAGCCTGTTCCTCCTTCAACTAACCAAAATCATAGATCTTATTTCTGTTTCACTTCACTGTTTCACTTCACGCACTAACCCAGTTCACACACATAGATCACTGCGGAGATCTTCGGAACGACCACCGTGATCTGGTTATTCTGGGCGATCACGGTCTGGGAGTCGATATTATACCCCTCCTCCGTGGTCAGCATGATCCTCCGCATGGTGCGGTTGTTCGGTACGCCCACATGGCGGATATGCAGATGCAGTTCCTTATCCACATAGTCGCTGTTGATCACCACCACGACTGCCTGCTTCCGGGTGAAACGACCGTAGGAGATACATTTGAATTCACTGTGCAAATGTACCAGCGAGCCCCTCATCAGAGCCTCGTACTGCTTATGGATCCGGATCATGTCCCTGTGGAACTCGATCAGCTGATGATCCTCACGTCCCCAGGGATAGGTACGACGGGAATCGGGATCCGTCCAGCCGGCAACTCCGGCCTCGTCTCCGTAGTAGATCGTCGGCGCACCCGGCCAGGTCATCTGGAATACCACAGCCTGCCGGAAGATACCCTTATTGACATCCTCATTTGCAGCCTCCGGTCCCAGGGTATGTGTCCGGCCTACACGCCGGTTTGTACGCGTCAGGAAACGGGAGTGGTCGTGGTTGGAAAGCTCGTTCATCGCCACTTCAAGGGATCCGTTCATAAATGTGGACATGTAGTGCCGCATGGATCCCACAAACATATCCGGATTTCCCAGGAAGTCTCCGCGGAACTCGTCACTGTGCTTCTCAACACCGGTCAGGAACCATGTGATGGGTTCCATGAAGGCGCTGTAGTTCATGACCGTATCCCACTGGTCTCCCAGCAGCCATGCCTTGGGATCCCCATAGTGCTCCGCCAGGATGATGGCTTCCGGATTTGCCTCCTTCACGGCATTCCGGAAATCCCGCCAGAATCTGTGGTTATATTCCTCGGAATATCCCAGATCCGCAGCCACGTCAAGCCGCCAGCCGTCTGCATTGAACGGCGGGGAAACCCATTTCTTTCCGATCCGGAGAATATAGTCATGCAGCTCCATGGACTCTTCGTAATTCAGTTTCGGCAGGGTGTCATGTCCCCACCATCCGTTATAGCTTGCATTGTCCGGCCATGCACCCTCATCCTGGAACCGGAAGAACTTCCGGTACGGGCTGTCCGGGGATACATATGCCCCCTTCGGATAGTCCGGATTCAGGTCATAGATCTTCTCCTTATCCAGCCACTTGTTGAAGGATCCGCAGTGATTGAACACACCATCCAGAATGACCTTCATTCCTCTTTTGTGTGCTTCCTCCACCAGTGTGATGAACACCTGATTGGAGGCCTCCAGATTCTTCTTGTTGGTTACACGATTGATATACCGGGATGCCCTTCTGTTATCCATGGAATTATCCGGCAGCAGGTCTCCCTCATCATCAACGATCCGTCCGAAATGCGGATCCACATAATCATAATCCTGAATGTCATATTTATGGTTGGACGGTGATACAAAGATCGGGTTCAGATAGATCGCATCAACCCCCAGGTCCCGCAGATAGTCCAGCTTATTGATGACACCCTGCAGGTCACCGCCATAGAAGTTCCCCACATCCATGCTGTCCGGATACTTGTCCCAGTCCTCGATCTTCTTTACGGGCTGTCCGATGTAGCAGTACTCATTTGTCAGCACATCATTTGAAACATCCCCGTTACAGAAACGATCCACATAGATCTGGTAGAAGACCGCGCCCTTTGCCCAGTCCGGTGTATGGAAGCCCGGCATTACCTCAAAGTCATAGGTCCGGTTCAGATCCTTATGCTTTGACACCCGGTTAAAATAGACAACAACCCGGCCCGCATGGATCTCGTAATAGTAACGGATCCTTTCCCTTACATTCGGGATCACGACCTGGTAATAATCAAACAGACTGTCACTCTCCGCGATCTTCATCTCATAACGGTCATCGTTCACAACCACGTAAACGCCGTCCACATTATCGATGGCCGTCCGGAACCGAAGCGTGATATCATCCCCGATGGCGGGTTCTGAAGGTGAGCAGTAATTCTCCGTCCCGTCACTGAACAATGCACCGAAATTCAGGATCGATGTTGAATTGTAAATGTATTCCAACAGACGTAAGGAATGATCATCCCTCATGTTTCAGCCCTCCGCTTCCTCTTCAGTGCCGTACTCATCTCCGATCTTTTTATCACCTATGCTGTCCGTAAGCCACATAACGAACCATCCGATCGCTGCGATCGCCGCTGCGATTCCAATGGCGATAATACCGAACCGTATGGATACCTCCGAATTGATCAGTGCATCCCACAGTACGGAAACACTGAATATCATCGATACCACGGAAAGGGAAAATACAAACCAGCGGTATTTATTCCTGGGCCGGAGCTGTCTCCACAGCATCACAAAGCCAACCGCCGAAAGCGTATATGTTGCCGTAACGCTGATCTCATCCGTGGTCATTCCGAAATTCGGTCCGAAGAAGGAAACCATTGCCGCGCTGAGTGATGCAATAAGCGCTGCAGGAAGGGATCCCATCAACGTACGGGTGAGAAGCCGCCCTCTCTGTCTTCGCGTATTGTTTTCCATGGCAAGCAGGAAGCCCGGAAGACCGATGTTGCAGGCGGATACCAGCGCGATCTGCGTCGGTTTTAACGGATAATGCATCGCCGTCGCGATCGAGAAGATCGCAAGAACCAGCGAGAAAAGATTCTTATACAGGAAAAGGATCGCGGATCTGGTAATGTTATTGATGATCCGGCGTCCCTCCGTAACGATCTGCCGCATGTGCGAGAAGTCCGAATCCATCAGTACCACCTGTGCCGCCTGACGGGCCGCATCACTTCCTCCGCCCATGGCGATGGAGCAGTCCGCTTCCTTCATG
>CADBOV010000082.1 GCA_902796385.1 uncultured Lachnospiraceae bacterium | reverse complement strand
CCGGCACCTGCGGATTGGCATACATCTGCTCCGGCACCTGCGGATTGGCATACCCCTGCTCCGGCATCTGCGGATTGGCATACATCTGCTCCGGTACCTGCGGATTGGCATACCCCTGCTCCGGCATCTGCGGATTGGCATACATCTGCTCCGGCACCTGCGGATTGGCATACCCCTGCTCCGGTACCTGCGAATTGGCATATATCTGCTCCGGCATCTGCGGATTGGCATATATCTGCTCCGGTACGGACACCGGCTCTACCGGCGAACCGCAGACGGGACAGAACCTGGAATCATCATCTATTTCACTTCCACATACATTACAATACATATGAATTACCGTCCTTAAGTCTTCGTTGATAACAACTGATTCTTCCTGTCATTCCTTTGTATAATACTTCAGCCGTTCCTTTGCCGATTCGATCATACGCTCCGCAAGTCCGGCCGGTTCCAGCACGATCATGGATGCGCCGTAGCTCCGGACCCAGGCGGCAAACTTGTTGATCCCGATCACATCATCCTCGTAGATCACATAGTCGCCTTCCCGTCTCAGATGCTCCGCCGCTCTTTTTCCCAGATCTCTTTTTACCCGGTCCACCACCTTGATCTCATCATAGATCCGGACCTTGACATGATACCGTTCACCCAGTTCGGTTCCCCAGGTGATCTCCAGATCCTTCAGCGTCTCTTCCACATCCATTTCCGGAAGGACCACCTGCTTCGGTTCCGCCTTCACGATCCGGTCAAAACGCAGGAAGGAAAGACGCGGACTTCCTTCCGTATCCGAGCTTACCGCCACCAGATAGATCAGGTCATCGGAAATGTTATGCAGGATCTGCACGGGACGGACGGGAAACCTGCTGACCTGTCCGTTCTTCCCTTTATATTCAATCTCCAGATTCTTTCCGTCCTCCATCCAGTTCCGGATACTGTTCCGGAAGGAAAGCTCCCGGTCCGAAACGGCACTGACGGAATTCTTGATCAGGATCCCCTTATTCTGGCTTTTCATTTCATAATTCCGATCCCGCAGGAAGTCGGACAGCGCACTCCATTCCCGGTTGGTAAGAACCATTTGGATATCACTGGGGAAGGGTGTTTCCACGAAGAGGGAAACATCATCATATTCCCCGGCCCGGAGTCTTTTCTCAAATTCATCGGAGTAGATGAACTCTTCCTCCAGTTCTTCATCCTCCGTACATACCGTGAAGGATTTTTCCGTATCCTGCATGATGGTCAGGATATCATCATAGAGTGTGCTCTTTCCCACATCCAGAAGTGTGGCAAGTTCATTTAAGGAGTAGGTCATTTCCTCGGTGCCCAGAAGCGCCAGGATCGTATTCAGCCGGTAAAAACCGTTTCCCATCAAAGGATTCATGAATTCACCTCCTTATACCGTTCCAGGGTCCGCTCTGCCGAACGGAGCATGATCCTCCGAAGGTTCTCCGGACTGCGTACCCGGGCGGACTGTCCGTACTGGCGGAGGTATTTTGCAAAATCCTCCATGCCCCGGATCTCATCCTCATAGATCAGCACATCCCCGCTCCTGCGGAGTGTCGCATGACTGCGATGCTGCATCATCCGTCCGATCTTATCCCGTATACTGAACATATTATCAAATTCCACAACCACGTGCTGCACCGGCTCCGTGGAAATGGAGAACATTTCCTCCTGCATTTTCTGGAAATACGGAGACTGGTACCAGCGGTTCTCCGCTTCCCCGGGTGTCATTGCTTCGATCCGGTCGCACCTGAGGACCATATCCTTTTCATTCATGTCCTTCCCCATCAGGAAGAGCTGGTTCTTATCCGTAACATAGCAGAGAAGCCCCGGATACATTTCCATGGTCTTCTTTCCGCCGTCCCTGGTCTGATAGGTCACCTGAACCGTATGATCCCGGAGGGGAACATCCTTCAGAAGCTCCATAAAGCTCTGTACCTTCGCATCCTCCAGTTCCTTCTTGCCCGTCATCCGGTAGGTGTTATCCCGCTCCGGATTACTGTCGTCCGTAAGGGCGATGGAAAGCTTCTCCTCCACGCTGCGAAGATCCTTTGCAAAGGGATGGGCCGGTCCGAAATAATGCAGCTGGTCCAGAATATCATATGCATCCTCTGCCATCAGCGGAAGCGTTACCGGTGCCTGCTCGCTGATCATATAGGTTCCGTTTTCCTTCTCCACGATCAGCTTGTCATTTAACATGGCCGGGATCAGCGTCCGGACCAGGCGTTCCTGCAGCTGCTTTCCGGTCTTGTCCACATCCTCCGGCATTCCGTTATATACATTCCGGATATACCGGTCCAGCAGTTCCCGGACCGTAAGCGGCCTTTTTTCCTGCTGCAGGATCAGAAGCAGGGTCAGCTTCGACAGATTATCTCGCCGGTTGCTCTCGAAGAAAACCGGCTCCTCTTCACTTTCAACATCAGAAAGAAGGCGGTAACCTTTTTTACCGCCTCCCAATATCTGATATCCCTGTTTCCTCAGGCTGATAATATCATGTTTGATCGAGCTTTCACCTGCACCGTATCTTTGTACCAGTTCCTTTAAGGTCCAGCTCTGTTCCGTCAGATCCTTCAGTATCTTTTTTCTCCGTGCATCCGATTCGCCTGCCATCCGGCACCTCCGTCCGTATAACCTTCCGGCTTATTTTCGTATAGCACTATTTTACCCTATATAGCTGCAAGCCGCAAGAGCCGCGATCGCACCGTCGGAAGCTGCCGTCGTCAGCTGGCGGACGGCTTTGGTTCTGCAGTCACCTGCCGTAAATACTCCGGAGGTTCCCGTCATGCAATCCTCTCCTGCCTTGATGTAGCCCAGCGGATCCAGCAGGACCACATTTGCAAAATCCTTGTTTTCCGGTTCCTGTCCGATGGCGATGAAGAGTCCTTCCACTTCGATCTCCCGCTTCCCGCCGGTGATCTTATCCGTCACCTCCACTGCCGAAAGCTTCGGTTCGCCGATCAGTTTCGTAACCGTGGCATTCAGGACAAACTCTACATTTTCCTTTTCCTTCAGGGCCGTAAGCATCTGCGGTTCTCCGCGGAAGCCTTCCCGCCGGTGGATCACATACACCTTGCTGCAGTAGTTCGCCAGAAATGCCGCATCCTCCAGCGCCGTATTTCCTCCGCCGTTTACCGCTACCGCTTTCCCTTTATAAAATGCGCCGTCACAGGTCGCACAGTAGGACACTCCCGCGCCGGTAAGTTCCTGCTCTCTGTCCACGCCCAGCTTCCGGTTTTTTGCACCGGTTGCAAGGATCACTGCCGGAGCTTCATAAACCGCCCCGCCCGCAGTTGTTACCCGCTTGATGGTTTTCCCGTCCTCTTCTCCCGATCCGGCGGGCAGCTCCTCCAGCTTTACCGCCCGGTCGAATACAAGCTCGGCTCCCAGTCCGGTGGCCTGCTCATACAGTGCCATGGCAAAATCAAATCCGGAAATGTTCCTGATGCCGGGATAATTCTCCACCTCCGGTGTATTTACGATCTGTCCGCCGAATGTCATGGCTTCCAGAACCAGGGCCTGTTTTCCTGCACGCTGTACATAGATCGCCGCAGACAGTCCTGCCGGACCGGCACCTATTATTATCACATCTGCCATTTCCTTCTCCTCCTTCCGAAGCGCTGCCTCATCTTACCTGCTCATAAGCATACTTACTTACAAACTTACCCGCATGCCTGCTTGCCTGCCTGCTTACTTACCTGCCCGCTTGCTTACCTACCTGCCTGCTTACTTACTGCAGGAACCGGGCAAGCGCCGGTTTCGGCTGGAAGCCCACAGTACGCTTTACCTCTTTCCCGTTTTCAAAAAGAACCAGGCAGGGGATGGAGCTGATACCGAATTTCATTGCAAGACGTTCCGATTCATCCACATTTACACCTACGAATTTAACATCCGACACTTCTTCGGATAACTGATCTACAACCGGCGAGAGCATCTTGCAGGGTCCGCACCATGATGCCCAGAAATCAACCAGGACCTTTCCTTCCGCCTTTTCCACTTCTGCTTCAAACTGATCTTGTTTTACCTGTAATACTGCCATATCCGTATCCTCCTTTTCGGGTTGTTTTCGATTGTTTTCGATTATTCTACACATTCATATTTCCCAGTATCTTATATAATAACCGGTAGAGTTCCTTCGCATCCTTCTCGGAGAGATTCACACACTGCCCCATCCGGGCCGGGATCTTAACCGCTTCCTTCCGAAGCTTTTCTCCCTCATCGGTGATCGTCACCACCAGATTTCTTTCATCCTCCTCTGAACGATGCCGGGTAAGATACCCCTTCTGCTCCAGCTTCTTCAGTACCGGTGTGAGTGTTCCCGAGTCCAGATACAGGCACTCACCCAGCTCTTTAACATTGGTCTGCTTCTTTTCCCAAAGCACCATCATTGTTATGTATTGTGTATATGTGAGATCCAGTTCATCCAGAAACGGTTTATACCGCCTTACGATTTCCTTGGAGCATGCATAGAGCGGAAAGCAAAGCTGGTTCTCCAGTTTCAGACAATCATATGATTCCATGGAATTTCCTCCTGTCGGCAACTATTTTATGTATCATTTAATTGCTTACAATTTAATTATACATAAAAAAACAGAATTGTCAAGCCGTTTCGTAAACCCACGTCCTGCCGATCCTGTTTTTCTGTCTGTCCCGTCTTTCCGTGTCTGTCTGTCTCTATCCGTCTCTATCTTAGTAGCCACAGTTTTACGCATCAGTTCCGTCTGTAGTTACATGCGCTGCCGCAGTTTTCACAATCCATACCACACGCGAGGGATTTTCCTTTTTTCTTTTGACGGACCATATAACAGATCACGCCGACTATGACCGCCAGCAGGAGCACGGCAGTTATGATTGTTCCGAGAATGCCGTTCATCGTATGGTTCCTCCCCTCTTTCTTACTGAAAGATACCTTCCAGGATCGCCGGTATTTCCTCCGGACGTTCCACAAAGCAGTCTGCTCCCTGTTCCTGAAGGAATTCCTTTCCCCGGAATCCCCAGAGAACGGTTATGCATGGGATTCCTGCCGCACGTGACGTGGCCAGATCCACTTCGGAGTCACCGATATAAACCGCATTTTCCTTTTCGATCCCCAGTTCCTCCAGTGCCCGGAACACGGAATCCGGCGCAGGTTTCCTGCGGATGTTCCTGCTGTTTCCGATGGCCACATTTACATATTCCCCAAAGAAATGTTTCGCCAGGTCTTTTACCGCCTCATCCACCTTATTGGAAACGATGGCCATGACATAGCCCTGTTCCTTAAGAACCTTCATAAGTTCTAGCACGCCGTCATACGGACGGGTCTTATCCATACAGTGCTCTGCGTAATATTCTTTAAACCTTGCTATCAAACGATCTACGGAAGCATCGTCCGCTTCCGGCTCTGCCTGCTGAAGCGCATATCGGATGCCGTTCCCGAAGAACCGCTGCATTTCATCCAGGCCGTGCTCTGCATAGCCCTGCTCCCGGAGAGCAACATTTACCGCATCCTTCAGATCTTCCAGTGTATTCAGAAGTGTTCCGTCCAGATCAAAAATTACTGCTTTTTTCATGGTCTTTTCCGTCTCCCTTCCTTCCGGTTACCGTACCCGGTTCGTCTGCCTGTCCGCACCTGTTCAGTCATCTGTCCTGTCCATGTCCATTTATCGGTCTGTCTTGTCCGCAATCGCTCAATTTTCTTCCTCGTCCGCTTCCGGTGTGTACTGCTCAAATGCACGCACCATGTTGGGATGGCGGATGATGAAGCTGCAGAGCGGCGCTTTACTCTTCGTTACGATAACTGCCTTTCCATAGATCACGCTGACACTGAGATTCCGGAAGGTCAGTGCCGGATTCGGAACGATCTCCAGGTTTCCGCCGGTTTCTTTCGCTGCTTTCTTCAGCTGTTCCAGGTGTCTCTGATATTCCTGATAAGAAAGCTCACAGATGATATTTCTTCCGATCCCCGCAAATGAAATGCTGACGGGTGCCTTCCTGAATTCTTCCGCCGTAACCTCCGGAACCTCCAGCCGCACCTTATCCTTCCTGCAAAGTCCGGTCAGGGATCTTTTATAATTGTTCACCTGACGAAGGATCACCTGACTCTGTCTTTCGTCAAAGCCCTTTTCCTCCAGGATCTTCCGGGTCTCATCCTCTCCCATTGCAAAAAACGGCAGGAATCCGGAGATGATCTTTCTTTCTCCTTCTTCCATCAGTTCCTTCTGCTCCCGGAGCATTTCGACCCGGTCTTCCTCCTTATAGATCCGCATCAGGGGAAGTGCCTTATCCTTCAGGCGTTTCGCTCTTTTTCTTGCATATTTCAGTTCCACGGAATGGTTCGTCAGGGAATGCATTCCTTCCATGGGATAACCGCTCAGCGCCTCTCCCATCAGGACAACCCCGCCGGACACCCACAGCAGATGGGAGAAAAGATCTCCCTGTCCCCTGGTAAGGTAAAACGGTTCGATCTGGCCCGCCATATACATGGGGATATAGGTTTCCAGCCCCTGCATCATTTCCGTCATGGGCCGGTGCACGTCATGAATGATCTGCAGCTTCAGTCCGCGCCTCAGAAGCGCACTCATTCCGTAGATCCATTTTCTTGTAAAATCCGCATCCTGCATCATTTCCCGCATGGAAATGTCGTTATACAGGAATACCGGTTCCTCCGATTTATTCGTAACCGTAAGACGGAAGAAATCCAGCTGTGCCTCCATCATGGCTTTCAGCCCGATATAAACCTTCCGCTTCGGAAGGGAAACATGACTGGGCGACGGGATCTTCATCTCGTCAAATTTATTCATCCGGTTATATTCCTCCAGATCGAAGGCATCGATCTTTGCAAGGAAATTCCGGACCGGCTGCTGCATCATGTCCTCTTTATTTGAACCGAGCCAGAAGTAAACCTCTTCCTCCCGTTTCTTCTCGTCCACCAGCTCCGACCTGTCCTTCTTCAGAAGGCCGGCCAGCGTCTCCAGTGCTTTCCTGTCACTGCATTTCCGGTTGACCAGCGACACGATCTGCTGGTTAAAGCCTCTCAGCTCCGACGGTCTCCTTTTTCCCGAAAGGATCCTGGAAATGTAGGAAGCATCAAAGGCCAGTTCCCTTGAAAGTTCGTTGTTGCTGATCCCCATCACTTCCATCAGCTGCTTCAGATTCCGTATATAAACCTCGTAGGACACAGCAAGTCCGCCGCCGATGATATTTGAGAACTCCTGATAGATCTCTTCCGCGGTATAGGGTGGTTCCGGGACAGTCGCACACCCGGCGATCCCGTCCGCCAGGGCGCGGAGCTTCTCCTCATCATTTGCAGGCGTCCGTTCCCCGTTCCTGTACCGGCTCAGGGCACTTACCGAAATCCCTGCCGCTGCCGCCAGATTCTTGGCGGAAACGCCCATTTCCTTCATGTATGACTGAAGCTGTGTTGAAAAATCCATCGGTTTTTCGTTCCTCTCTTAATACCGGATCCGTATCATTGCAGATCCACTCATTATGTCAGTCCTGTATGCTGTACATCATGCCAGTCCTGTAATCATGTCAGTCCTGTATACAGGTGATAGTATCTTCCCTTTTCTTCCAGCAGTTCCTCATGATTGCCCCGTTCTACCACACAGCCCTGCTCCAGAACCAGGATGCAGTCACTGTTCTTGACCGTGGAAAGTCTGTGGGCGATGACAAATGTGGTTCTGCCCGCCATCAGCCGGTCCATTCCTTCCTGTACGATCTTCTCGGTACGGGTATCAATGGAGGAGGTTGCCTCATCCAGAATCAGTGCCGGCGGATCCGCAACCGCAGCCCGCGCAATGGCCAGAAGCTGTCTCTGACCCTGGGAAAGATTTCCGCCGTCCCCGGTCAGAACCGTATTATATCCATCCGGAAGCTGCCGGATAAATGTATCCGCATTCGCCAGCTTTGCGGCCTCGATGCATTCCTCATCCGTTGCATCCAGCCGTCCGTAACGGATATTTTCCATAACCGTATCCGTGAAAAGATGGGTATCCTGCAGAACCAGTCCCAGGGATCTGCGGAGGTCTGCCTTCCTGATCTTATTCACGTTGATCCCGTCGAAACGGATCTTACCGTCCTGAATATCATAGAACCGGTTGATCAGGTTCGTGATGGTGGTCTTTCCTGCACCGGTGGAACCGACAAAGGCGATCTTCTGTCCGGGCTTTGCATCCAGGGATACATTATGCAGTACCATCTTGTCGCTTACATATCCGAAGTCCACGTCATCCAGAACAATGGCACCTTCAAGCTTCTTATAATCGACCTTGCCGCTCTCCTGATGCTGATGCTTCCATGCCCAGAGTCCGGTTCTTTTTTCCGACTCACGGATCGTTCCGTCCGGCAGTTCTTCGGCGTTGACAAGTACAACATAACCATCATCCGTTTCCGGCTTTTCATCCAGAAGTCTAAATACACGGTCCGCTCCCGCCATGGCCATGACGATGGAGTTCATCTGCATACTTACCTGATTGATCGGCATGTTAAAGCTCTTGTTGAACTGCAGGAAGGAGAAAAGACCTCCGATGGTCAGCGGTGCGATCCCCGAGAAACCTGCCCCTTCAATACCAAAACCGCTCATGATCAGAACCGCTCCGAGTACCGCGCAGACCACATAACTTAAGTTTCCGATCTGAGCCATGGTGGGCATTAAAATGTTCGCATATTTATTTGCATTATACGCACTGTCAAACAGCTGGTCATTCAGCCTGTCAAAGTCCTCGATACATTCCTTCTCATGACCGAACACCTTTACAACCTTCTGGCCGGTCATCATTTCCTCGATGTAGCCGTTTACCGCACCGATATCCTTCTGCTGTGCCATGAAATAGCTTCCGCTCTTCTTGGTGATCCCCAGCGTGACAAAAAGCATTAATCCCACCATTACAAAGGTCACCAGAGTCAGCGGAATGCTTCGGATGATCATGCAGACGATGACTCCCACGATGGTAATGGAACTGGAAAAGAGCTGCGGGATACTCTGGCTGATCATCTGGCGCAGCGTGTCGATATCATTCGTATAAACCGACATGATATCGCCCCGGGTCCGGTTATCGAAATAACTGATGGGCAGGGATTCCATATGATTGAACATTTCATCCCTCAGACGCCGCAGGGTTCCCTGACAGACATTTACCATGATCCGGTTATATGTATAGGTACAGATCACCCCGATCCCGTAATATCCGGCCGTTTGCAGGATCGCCGTAAGCAGAGGTCCGAAATCCTTGCTTCCGGATTCCAGCATCGGTGTGATGTAATCATCGATCAGCACCTGCATGAACATGGTTCCCTGCAGGTTTGCCACAACACTGAGAAGGATGCAGGCCAGAACGATGATGATATGTATTTTGTAGAAGCGGAAAATGTACCGGATGAGACGCTTCATGATCTTACCCGGATTTTCCACCTTTGGTTTTACCCCACGGGGTACTCTGCCTTTCGGTCCCGGCATCAGCGAACACCCCCTTCATCAAAGTCTTTACTTCCACCCTGCTGGGACTGGTAAACATCCCGGTAGATCTCATTTGTTTCCATTAACTCGTCATGTGTACCGAACCCGTTTACTCGTCCGTTTTCCAGCACAATGATCCGGTCCGCATCCATCACGCTGGAGATTCTCTGGGCGATGATCAGCTTCGTGGTATCCGGAATAAAGGAACGGAATGCTTCACGGATCTTGGCATCCGTTGATGTATCCACGGCACTGGTGCTGTCATCCAGGATCAGTACCTTCGGTCTCTTCAGGAGCGCCCTGGCAATACAGAGACGCTGTCTCTGACCGCCGGAGATATTTGTTGCCCCCTGCTCCAATACCGAATCATACTTCTTCGGCATACGGTTGATAAATTCATCCGCACAGGCAAGACGACAGGCCTCTTCACATTCTTCCTGTGTGGCATCTGCCTTACCCCAGCGAAGGTTTTCCATGATCGTACCGGAGAAGAGTACATTTTTCTGTAATACCACTGCAACCTGATCCCGGAGGGTTGCGATATCATAACTGCGGACATCTTTTCCGCCCACATAGACCGCTCCCTGGCTGACATCATACAGACGGCTGATCAGATTGACCAGACTGGTCTTGGAGCTTCCGGTACCGCCGATGATACCGATGGTCTCTCCGGACCGGATCTCCAGGGAAATGTCCTGCAGGACCGGTTTCTCGGCCGTATCATTGTAGCGGAAATCCACATCATCGAAACGGATGCTTCCGTCCGGAATATCGAAATCCGGATCCTCCGGATTCTGCAGTTCACTCACTTCGGCCAGCACCTCGTTGATACGTTTAGCACTTGCCATGGACATGGTGATCATAACCACAACCACGGACAGCATCATAAGGCTCATCAGGATCTGCATGCAGTAGGTGAGCAGCTGTGTCAGATTTCCCGTGGTAAGCTCCGTCTGCGCGGAATTTACGATGATATTCGCTCCGACCCAGCTGACCATCAGCACACAGAAATAAACCGTGCTCTGCATAATAGGCATAACAAATGCCATGAGTGATTCGGCCTTAACAAACAGCTTATAGATCATTTCGCTGGTCTTTCCGAATCTCTTCTTCTCATGTTCCTCCCGGACAAAGCCTTTTACAACACGGATCCCGGTGATATTTTCCTGAATGCTCTCATTCATTTTGTCGTACTTGGGGAATGCCATGGTGAAATACTTCGTCACACGTCTCACCAGGAAAAATGCCACGATGGAAAGAAATACAACGGCACCCAGATATACAAGGGCAACCTTCGGACTGATGGTAAATGCAACGGTCATACAGATGATCAGATTCATCGGTGCTCTCGTCAGCATCCGGAGGATCATCTGGTAGGCATTCTGCAGATTTGTCACATCCGTCGTCAGACGTGTGACCAGACTGGATGTGGAGAACTTATCGATGCTTGCAAAGGAAAAGGTCTGGATGTTCCGGAACATGGACGAACGAAGATTCCGCGCAAAGCCGGCGGACGCACGTGCCCCGTACTTTCCGCCCATGATGCCTGCCCAGAGCGCTCCTGCCGCAAGCAGCAGCATGATCCCTCCATATGTCAGGATCCGCCCCATATCCACATCATCGGTTTCGGAAAGATCGATGAGTTTTCCCATATATCTGGGAATCAGGACCTCAAAAATAACCTCCAGCACCATGAAACACGGTGTCAGAAGAGAATCTTTTTTATATTCTTTTATTTCTTTTCCCAGACGCCTTAGCATATGATAAATCCTCTTACACACAAAAATACAAACTATATGATACCCGTTACCCCCAAGGCTTGCAAGTTAAAATTTATTTACAAATGTGCCGTCTGCCCATATAATGATGATAGTTTCATATGTCGCAGGTGAGCACCTGCGCACCGGCCGGGGACAAATCTTTCACTGTCCCACGGCTTTAAGAAAAAAGAAGAAGGGAACAGATATGATTGATTTTAACATCGGAATCCTCGGCGCAGGAGCCATTGCCGCAAAAGTAGCAGACACACTGGAGAAGCTGGACAGCTTCCGTGCCGGTGCGATCGCATCCAGGGATCTTGCCCGTGCAAATGCATTTGCAGAAGAACATAACATCGAGAAGGCTTACGGATCCTACGACGAACTGCTGGCAGATCCCGACATCGAGCTGGTATACATCGCCACTACAAATAATACACATGCCGAACTGGCAAAGAAATGTCTGGAGGCCGGAAAGCCCGTCCTTGTGGAGAAGCCGTTCTCCTACAATGCAAAGACCGCATCCGAAGTCCTCACCCTGGCACGTGAGAAGAAGCTTTTCTGCGGTGAGGCCATGTGGACACGTTTCACTCCCATCGTGCAGCATCTCCGTGACCTGATCACTACGAAAGCAGTCGGCATGATCCGCTGCGGAACCGCCACCCTCGGCTACAATTTACAGGATAAGGAACGTCTGGAAAATCCGGAGCAGGCCGGAGGCGCACTTCTGGACCTGGGCGTTTATCCGCTCACCATGCTCTTCCTGGTCATGGGCGGTCCTCCGGTTCAGATGTCTACTGCATTTAATCCCCTCCCCTCCGGCGTAGACGCCATGGAAACCATTTCCATGAATTTCGCCCAGGGACAGGTCGGCACCGTTTATACAACCATGATGGCGGAAATGGACAACCGGATCGTTCTTTACGGAACCGCCGGACGGATTGAGATCGAGGGAACAAATCTCCCCACAGCCCTCCGGGTTTATGACTATAACAACGAGCTTCTGGAAGAGGTTTTCCCGTCCAAGACACAGATCAGCGGCTATGAATATGAATTCCTGGCTGCCCGGAATGCCGTGATCACCGGTTCCACCGAGACCGAGGAAATGCGTCACCTGGATACGATGCAGTTACTGGGCTTCATGGACGCGATCCGTAAAGCATGGAAGGTAACCTATCCGCTGCCGGGAGAAGAAGAGCTGCAGGATACTTCATCAGACACCCGGGCTTAGGGATACCCACGCAAAAAGGACCTTTGCACACCGCAAAGGTCCTTTTCGTTTTTCTTATTCACTTAACGCTTTTGCCAGAGCTTCCAGTCCGATCTGCCCTGCCGCAGACTGTCCGCCTACGGTTCCGAAGGTAAATGCACTGCCCTGCTTTGCGCCTTCCGTCCGGCTCCGCTGTCCCTGATCCGTCATGGAGATCAGAACAAACGGACGACTGACAGGCTGTTCCAGCGTACCCTTCTTCAGCTCACCGATCATTTCCATGATCCGGTCCACGTCAAACTGTGTTTTCGGTGTAACGGCGATCTTCAGGATATCACCACCCAGCTGTTCCATATCCCAGAGGATATTCTCCAGTGTCGGATTATGCGGTGTTTCCTCGAAGTTATGATAGGACATCACCACTCCGACTCCCAGATCCTTTGCCTTCGTGGCAGTTCGTACCACCCGGTAATTTCCGGATAAAAATTCCACATCAAGAAGATCGATATATCCGCTGACCATTGCCCAGGAGCAAATGTCATCCAGCATACTGCCGGCCCTGTCATGCCTCAGTTCTCCTCCCTCTTCTTCACTCCGGAAGGTAAAAAGGATCAGCCGGTCCTTATGCTGCTCCCGCAGCTGCTTCAGAAGATCCGTCAGCATGGTCTGATTGCAGACATTATCATAATAATCCGCACGAAACTCGATCAGATCAACAACCGGAGCTTCCCGGACTCCGCTTTCGCGGAGCCGGTCTGCTTCTTTTGCGATCTCTTCCGACTGCATCAGGATTTCTTCCTCCGAACGGCCGATGATCGGCACACAGATCCTCGGAGTACCATCACCCAATATGATATTTTTTATCGGAAAAACACCCATATCATACTACCTTAATCATCACCAAATAACTTTTCCATCTTTTCACTGAACTGGTCCAGTTTCTCTTCGGAGAATACAGAAACCAGTTCTTCCTTTGAGCAGGTGCAGAGGTTCAGAACCCTCTTTCCGGAATCAACGGAATCTACCGTAACCCCGTCATCCAGGCTCTTAAATCCAAGCTTCGACTCGAACGCAACCTCAATTCCTCCGGCTCTTATGGATATGTTGTCAAGATTCAGTGATACGGAAGATCCTCCGGATTCTGAAACCGATCCACTGATATCCATTGTCACGATCGTTTCACCCATGGAAGAGACAGAACCGTTTCCGGTCAGTGTCCTGCCTGATTCATTGTAGGTCTGTGAGTAGTGACCCTCTACCATATTTCTGCCTGCTGCTGAAAGTGATGCATTTCCTTCCGTAATATACTCACTTCCGGATTTGGTTGTGTTCAGGCTTGCGTTCATTTCAATGTTCTGTCCCATGGTTCCCATGGAACCCTTCAGGAGCATGTATGACATATCATCCGAAGAATAATTCGTAAATTCGAAATTGTAATTCAGTGAGATTGTAGCAATACTGATCTTTCCGTCTGCTCTCACACTGACTACCATACCATCATAAATGTAAACATAGAACACGATATCATCCTGGATCATATCCTTGAGCCTGGAAGTCACTGCCTTCAGCTGATCCGGCGAAATGCCCTGCATGGAAAGCTGATTGGCGATCTCACTGTTGGATCCAAGATAATCCGTCATGGTATTCATTGCTTCATCGATCCATTCCTGAAGCACTTCCTTTGTGATCGTCACCTCATACTTGTCTGTCTTCAGGGTTTCCGAACCCATTGTTATTTTTTCTTTTCCGGCACTGCTTACCTTGACCTTATCCCAGAAATCATCACTAATACCGCTGCCTTCCGAAGAACTTCCGCTTCCGAAATAATCCAGGTTGAAATCCGGGATCATGGTAAGAGTCCTGCGGATCTCATCATTTGAAAATGCTGAATTTGCGAAACTGCTGAGAACATTTTTATTATTGATCGCAATATAGCTGTCCGTCAGATCCGGCATAGAAAGATAGGTCTGATCCTCGTCTGCCAGGAAATTCAACTGTGCCGTTTCTCCGTTTCCGCTGAGAGCAGCGCTGGAAGAAAGCTTTTTGTCCTTTTTATTCATATCTGCGGTCACACTGAACGTTACTCCGTTGGAAGATGAAAGTCCCGTAATGCTTTTCACCGACAGTTCCGCTGATATCTCTCCGCCTTCTTCACTGAGTTTATCCATGATATCCTGGATACCCATGGCTTTCAGGATCGGGGAACTGATCTTCATCTGATCTGCACTGAAGGTCTTTTCAAAAGCAGCCTTTACTGCCTTCTTCGGCGGGAAAAGTACCAGCTTCCAAAGGAAGAAGAATCCGACAGCAAGAACTACCAGTCCGATGCCGCTGAATAACAGGGCTTTTGTCTTTCCGGACATCTTCTTTTTCGGCGGTTTCGGCGGTGTTGGAACGCCGAAGGGATTCGCGCCTCCGCCACCATACGGCTGTCCATAGGGATTTGTACCCTGCTGACCATACGGATTACCACCCTGTCTTACAGCCTGCTGACCATAGGGATTTGCTCCCTGCTGACCATAGGGATTTGCTCCCTGCTGACCATAGGGATTTGCTCCCTGCTGCCCATAGGGATTCGCTCCCTGCTGGCCATAGGGATTCGCTCCCTGCTGGCCATAGGGATTCGCTCCCTGCTGGCCATAGGGATTCGCTCCCTGCTGCCCATAGGGATTCGCTCCCTGCTGGCCATAGGGATTTGCTCCCTGCTGACCGTAGGGATTCGCTCCCTGCTGCCCATAGGGATTTCCGCCCTGCTGGCCATAGGGATTTGCTCCCTGCTGGCCATAGGGATTTGCTCCCTGCTGACCGTACGGATATCCACCCTGTCTTACGGCCGGGCCAGACCCCTGGCCGGCATATGGATTTCCGGACTCCTGACCATAAGGCTTATGATCCGGAGCGTATGGATTATCACCATCAAAGGGGTTGAAATTATCTTCCATATTTCCCTCCTGCAAATTCCTGCTGATTAATAAACCATTGCCTTCTCTTCACCGTTCATTACACGAAGCGCGCCCTGTGCCAGAGCCAGGAGTTCATCCTCACCCGGATAGATGGTAACCGGCGCAATAAACTTCACACGGTTTGCGATTTCTTCCGTTACATATTTTCCATAAGCGATACCGCCTGTCAGGATGATCTGATCAACCTTGCCGGACAGAACCGCACCCATGGAACCGATGTCCTTTGCTACCTGAAGGATAAATGCATCAAATACTGTCTTTGCATATGCATCATTCTCTGCCATTGCTGCAACTTCACGCGCATCATTTGTATGGAGATATGCATTGAAACCGCCGTTTCCGATCAGCATTTTCATGATATCCTTCTTTTCATACTTACCGGAGAAGCACATTTCAACCAGCGCTCCCGGAGGAACTGCACCTGCACGCTCCGGAGAAAATGCTCCGTCGCCGGAAAGCGCGTTAAATACATCGACTACCTTTCCGCCTGTATGTGCACCTACGGAAACACCGCCGCCCATGTGAACCACGATCAGGTTCAGCATCTCATACGGCTTTCCGATCTCTTTCGCATAACGCTTTGCAACTGCCTTCTGATTCAGTGCATGGAAAATGCTGACACGGGGAAGTTCCGGAACACCGGAGATCCGTGCGATATCCTGCAGTTCATCTACTACTACCGGATCAACGATATAAGACGGAACACCGATCTCATCCGCAATCTCTCTGGCCAGGATTCCGCCCAGGTTGGAAGCATGCTCGCCGCCCAGTGCGATCTCAAGGTCATGTACCAGTTCATCCGTAACCGCATAGGTTCCGCTGGGGATCGGCTTAAGCAGACCGCCGCGTCCTACGATCACGTCGAAGCTCTTTACATCCACATCCTTTGCAGCCAGGAAATCCAGGATCATTTTCTTCCGGAAATCCTTCTGGTCTACAATCTTGTCAAACTGTGCGATCTCCTCTGTGGTGTGGCGAAGTGTCTCTTCAAAAAGCAGGGTCTCATCCTCAAAGATACCAAGCTT
>CADBOV010000081.1 GCA_902796385.1 uncultured Lachnospiraceae bacterium | reverse complement strand
TTAAAACAATGATGGCTTATCATGTCTTCGGAATGAGTGCCATTACAGCACTGACCGCCCAAAATACTACCGGTGTAACGGACATTATGGAGGTGACTCCGGAATTTCTCGGAGCACAGATTGACGCGGTATTTACCGACATCCGTCCGGATGCGGTAAAGATCGGAATGGTATCGGACAGCGCACTGATCGAAGTGATCGCGGAGAAGCTGACACAGTATAAGGCTGAAAAGATTGTGGTGGATCCGGTTATGGTCGCCACCAGCGGAGCGCGTCTCATCAGTGAAGGAGCCATTTCGACACTGAAGGAGAAGCTTCTTCCCCTGGCAACCGTGATCACACCGAACATCCCGGAGGCGGAGGTTCTTTCCGGCTGCAGAATTACTTCGGAAGAGGACATGGTGACGGTAGGACGGAAGATATTTGAAAGATACGGGACTGCCGTTCTGATGAAGGGTGGTCACAGTGTAAATGAGGCGAATGATCTCCTGATCGAAAAGGATACGGAAACATGGTTCCGCGGGGAACGGATCGATACCGAAAACACCCATGGAACCGGATGTACACTTTCTTCTGCCATTGCGTCGGGACTGGCGCAGGGCTGTGAGCTGCGGGATGCGGTTAAGAAGGCAAAGGCATATCTGACAGGAGCCCTGGCGGCAGGTCTGGATCTGGGACAGGGGAACGGACCGATGGATCACGGATATCTGATCACGGAGCCGGATGACTCCCTGTTATATGTATGACCTCCCGGTCCGTGGACTTCGAAGCGGATACGGGTACCGTCTCACATACGGATGCGGGTCCTGTTCCACATGCGGAAACAGGACGGAATACTTGAAAAAGAAAGTGGAAAACAGAATGGAAGAAAAGAGAACAAGTACCCTTGACAACGGACTGATCTGGTTCGGTGCAGGGGTTTCGATTGCCGAGATCGTGACGGGAACCCAGCTGGCTCCTCTTGGAATGGGGAAAGGGATCCTTGCGATCCTTCTGGGACACGGGATCGGCTGTGTGCTGCTGTTTTTATCCGGCTGGATCGGGGCAAAGACCCGGTGTTCGGCAATGGAAACAGCGGGAAGATCCTTTGGAAATAAAGGAAATATCCTTTTTGCGATTTTAAATGTACTGCAGCTGGTGGGATGGACCGGCATCATGATCTATGACGGCGCATTGGCGGCAAACGGGATCTGGGATATAGGTACAGCCTTCTGGGCAGTACTGATCGGAGCTCTGATCATCGTCTGGCTGCTGGTCGGCCTGACACATCTCGGGAAACTGAATACTGTGGCGATGCTCCTGCTCTTCGGTCTGACCATCGTACTCTGCGTGATCATTTTCAGGGGAGAAGGAGCGGAGGAAACCTCCGGTGATCTGTCATTTGGTGCCGCAGTGGAACTCTCGGTGGCCATGCCCCTTTCCTGGTTCCCGCTGATCAGTGATTATACCAGAGAGGCAGAGAAACCTTTTGCAGCAACCATGGCAAGCTCTGCGGTTTACGGCCTGGTAAGTACCTGGATGTTCGTGATCGGTATGGGAGCGGCAATCTTTGCCGGAACCGATGACATCGCAAGTATCATGGTTAAGGCGGGGGTCGGAATCCTCGGCCTGGTCATCATCATTTTTTCAACGGTTACCACCACATTTCTGGATGCCTTCTCAGCCGGAGTCAGCTCCCTCAGTATATCAAAAAAACTGAAGGCGACACCCTTTGCGGTCGGGGTTACGCTCCTCGGGATCATAGGGGCAATCGTCCTTCCGCTGTATGATATAACAGATTTTCTCTATCTGATCGGGTCCGTTTTCGCCCCCATGATCGCGGTCATGATCGTGGATTTCTACATCCTGAAGGAGGATGAAAGCGACCGGTCCGTCAGCTGGGTGAGCTTCATCTGCTGGTTGATCGGTCTGGGTCTGTATCGCTGGCTTTTGCACGTAGATACGCCATTTGGAAGCACACTTCCGGACATGGCAATTACCATGATACTGACATTAATCATAAAAAAGTTATATCGATTGTTACATAATTACAGATAGGATGTTACATTTTTGGTAATTCTGCATTCTTACTTTTGTTCACAAAAAGTGTTAAAATGATGAATGTAGGCGTAATGTACATCTTTTAAAAGGAGTTGTAGCAATGTTTGAAGTCGGTGATTACGTTGTATACGGCAGTAACGGTGTATGCCAGATCACGAAAGTAGGACCCATCGACTGCCCTGGGGTACCACAGGACAAACTCTACTACACCATGACTCCTTGTTATATCAGAGACAGTGAGATCTTCACACCGGTTGACAATGACCGCGTGGTGATCCGGAAGGTTATGTCGAAGGACGAAGCAGTCGTGTTTGTGCAGAACATGTACCAGATCCAGTCCCTTAAGATTGAAGAGGAAAAGAAGAGGGAACTTCTGTACAAGCAGACGATCCTCTCCTGTGAACCGGCCAAGATCGTTAGTTTGATCAAGACCATATATGAGAGGATTCAGGAACGTCAGGCGGAGGGGAAAAAAGTAACCAGCTCGGATTCCAAGTATTGTCACATTGCAGAGGACAGTCTCTACGGAGAACTGGCAATCTCACTGGGGATGGATAAGGATAATGTGGGTGCTTACGTAGAGGATAAAATGCATCGCCTACAGGCCGTATAACAACAGAGCAAGGCAATGAAAGAAAGAAGTCCTGCGGATCGCGGGACTTCTTTTTTTGCAGGAATAATGTTACAATCAGTACTATGATGAAAAAGAATGATCTGTGTGAAATTATAATTGAAGATATGGGCAAGGACGGAGAAGGAATCGGCCATGTGGACGGGATGACCGTTTTCGTGAAAGATACCGTTGTCGGTGACCGCGCTAAAGTGAAGTTGATGAAGGTAAAGAAGAACATGGCGTTTGCCCGCCTGATGGAAATCCTGGAACCTTCCGGCTGCCGGGTTACGCCGGTATGTGAAAATGCACGGGCCTGCGGAGGGTGCACCCTGCAGCACATTTCCTATGAAAAGCAGCTGGAACTGCTGCAGAACCATGTGAAAAACTGCCTTATGCGGATCGGTGAGGTCAGGGAAGCGGAGACCTTGATGGAACCCATTCTGGGAATGGGGGATCCGTTTCATTTTCGTAATAAAATGCAGTTTCCCGTGGGGCTGGACCGGGAGGGAAAGCCGGCACTCGGGTTTTATGCAGGGCATACCCACTCGCTAGTTCCGCTTACGGACTGTCCGGCGGGACATCCGGTGAACAGGGAACTGCTGCGTGCGGTGCGGGAGTACCTGGCAGAGGCGGAGGTCCCGGTTTATAACGAAGAAGAACATAAGGGACTGGTGCGTCATGTGTTGACCCGGGTCGGATTTTTCACCGGCCAGGTTATGGTATGTATGGTTATTAACGGGAACCGGCTTCCGGAACCGGAGCTTCTGGTCCGGAAGATGAAAGAAGCTGTGGAAGTCCGGAATGACACTCCGGATAAGGCCGTAAATGAGAGTGGCAGCGGGAACGGGGCTCTGCAGAAGCCGGTCCTTGCTTCGGTTGCGATCAGCATTAACCGGGAGAGGACGAACCGGATCCTCGGGGATCGCAGTATAATTCTGTACGGAAAGCCGTACATCGAAGACCGGATCGGAGACATTACCTTCCGTATCGCGCCGGAGTCCTTCTATCAGGTGAATCCGGTACAGACGGAAAAACTGTACGGGAAGGCTTTGGAATACGCGGGACTTACGGGAATGGAAACCGTCTGGGATATGTACTGCGGGATCGGAACCATTTCCCTTTTTCTGGCAAAGCAGGCAAAACAGGTCTACGGCGTGGAGATTGTTCCCCAGGCCATAGAAAACGCAAAAGAAAATGCCGGGATCAATCAGATTGAGAACGCTGAATTCTTTGTGGGAAAGGCTGAAGAAGTAGTCCCCTCGCTTTATGCAGAGGAACCGGACCGGTATCGTGCGGATGTGGTGGTTGTGGATCCGCCGCGAAAAGGGTGTGATCCGGCGCTGCTTGCCACGATTGCAGCAATGCGGCCGGACCGGCTTGTCTATGTATCCTGTGATCCGGCAACCCTTGCAAGAGATATCGCAATCCTTACGAAAGACGGCTTTGAATTGAAAAAGATTGCGACGGTTGATATGTTTCCCCATAGTATGCATGTGGAGACGGTTGCGTTGCTCACCCGGGGTGGGTAGAGACTACGGAACAGATGTTGACGACAGGAAAGAATTGCAGTTATGTAAGTTTCGGCGGGGCCTGACACATATGTCAGACCCCGCTTTTTTGCATTTTTGAACAGGGCGGAACAAAAGGGAATATCGTTTCGCACGATTTAAAAAGGCGAAAAATCGGAGATGGAGCGAAATGTGTAAAAAAAAGTTCGTTTTTTTTGTTAAAAATGTATGGTTTTCATAGTGAAAAATGATGGCTTTATTTGTATAAATAACAAAATTATGGTAAAATAAATCGGATAATTATGTTTTTTGTTCATAGAGAAACAAAGTGCTCGGGGTGACGTGATATGGTCTGGGTTCGGTGGAAAAGGAGAATTCAAAAGAAGAAAGCGATGAGCAGGCTTCTTTCTGTACTGCTGATTGCCCTGATCGTATGTCTGCAATCCGGCCCGGCATATGCCGCGGAAGCCCCGGGGAAGAAGGTTCCCGGAACATCCATACGAAGCACGTACGTGGGCGGTGAACCGGATTCCGGACAGAGCGGAACGGGCTCGGGAGATTCCGGCGGAGATGATTCGGGAGGATCCTCGTCCGGAGGAAGTTCATCACAGAAGAATAAACTAACGGTCTCCTTCCAGTCCATCAGCCTTACGGATAAGTCCGGTACGGTGGTGGTTTCATCAAAGAACCAGGGAATCGATATGTATTATCTGCAGGTTTAGGAGGACGGGCAGGATGCTCCGTCAGCTGTGGAGATCAAAAAGGACGGGATGAAAACCCGGGACGGATATTTCTCCATGCCGCCGCTGACCGAGAATGTGGAATACATTTTCTATGCAGTCGCGGAAACGACAACCGGAAAGTTCAGTGATGTGGTCTCGAAAAGAGCTGCATCCTCCACATCCAGAGGGATCGAGATCAGAGGACATGTTTACTGTAAGCTGCAGATCCGGGATGAGATAGATGATTATACGAACGAGATCGGAACGATCTCGATCAATACGGGAAAAGGAAAAAAGGCGAAGAAGATTGAGTACATCATTGCCGATAAGTTTGTGAATTCTGCGGGGATGATCGAGCAGATCGCAACAGCGGAGCAGGATGTTACCACGGCGGCAGGAACCTCTTCCATGAAGATCAGCACCTGGGCCGAATACGATCCGAATGAAAAACCCGGGCTGGTCAGGGACATGCTCAATTACGTCTACGTAAAGATAACGGATGAGGATGATTGTGTTACATACTATTCCTCCTGCGGGATCTGGGAAGATGAAACGCTTCCGACAGCGGTAAGTGTAACGGCGGAAGAGAGCGAAACATCGGCTGTGGTCACGGTGACCGGCAGTGATGAGGAGAGCGGGATCGAGCGGTACTACCTGCTGCTTCAGGATCCGATTGATCTTATGACGGTGGTTTCCGAGGATGTAAGGAAGAACGGAATGGCATCTGACGACGGAAACTTCGAACTGACCGGTCTGTCAGAAAGAACCAGATATGATCTGTACGCTGTGGTGGAAGACAAGGCAGGAAATCTGTCAGAGGTAAGAAGCGGAGACATGACTACGGCAGGCGAACAGAAAGCCTCCTCCGTAAGACCGGGTTCCGAATCCTCCAGCAATCCGGGAAGCTCCAGCAATATAGAGAAGCATACGAAGGATGTTTCCCTGGAAGATCCGGAGGTGGTTCAGAAGGTCGAAGAACGGATCCCGTATCTGGTGGGTTCCGAAGGGAAAGCAGTCACGGGACTGCAGATGATCAGCGGATGGGACAACATAAAGGTTGTCGCGGAAAAGAAGGCGGAGCCGGGAGATATATACGTAAGTATGAACGGCGGCGCAGTGGTACCCGGTGACGTGCTTGAAAAGGTGGCGGGCCGTAACATTTCCTTCCACTTCTTCATGGATGATGATTTTACCTGGGTGGTGAGCGGCCGGAGTATTCCGGTAACGATCACAAGCGTGGATTTCAGGGTAAGCCTCGGATCCGTGCATATTCCGACAAAGCTGATCAATGATCTGGCAGGGGTTTATCCGCGGCAGACCTTCACGGTTGAGCACAACGGCACATTCGGATTTCCGCTTGCGCTGGACCTGCAGCTGGGAAGTGAGAATGAAGGAAAAACCGCGACCCTGTATTATTACAGTGTAAAGGATAACCGCCTGGAGCAGGTGGCAAATGCGGAAATAGACTATCGGGGAAGAGCAGTCTTTTCCATGCCGGATGAATCGGATTTCGTGGTGATCGTGGGACCGTCCTCCGGAGAGGAAATACAGCCGGACGCATCACCGGATCAGAACAAAACGATCGATGATTCATACGATAAATTCAAAAATACATCAAAGGGTTCCAGTAAGGTCTGGATCATATGCTGTACCATAATTGCCGTTCTCCTTTGTATCTACATTATCTTCATGCCGCAGAAAAAGGTAAAGGAAGAAGAGATCAGCGACGAGTAGGATGGCAGTACAGATAAACAGACGGAAAGACAGGCTTAAGCGGGTTGTATGTAGTAAAAATATTTAGAGAAGTGCAGAGGGTGACATGAACAATAATAATAAGCTTTATCCTTTTGAAAGAAACAGATATTATCCGGGAAAGATGCTGACATCGGCAGATTTCCAGGCTGAGCAGAATTACCATTCCAACAAGATCAGATTCCTGAACGGACTGATGTACGGTTCCGGCGTGATCTGCGGTATGGGCGTTTTTTCTCTGGATGACCAGTCGGTACTGATCGAGAGCGGTGCGGCGATCGACGGCCATGGAAGAGAGATCATCATTGATTCCTCGACGGTGAAAAAGTTGTCGGCTATTGAGGGATTCGACCGCCTGACCGGCGATGTGGTAAGACTCTGCGTCCGGTTTAAGGAACAGGAGATCCACAACGTATACTCCGTCAACCGGAGCGAGGACGAGAAGGAATACGAGTTTAACCGTATTTCGGAAGGATACGAACTCTTTCTTATGGATAAGGAGATCGAGGACAGTGATTATGCGCCGGAGACGGAATTCCTGACGAAGGAAACCCTGTTCAAAAGCGAGAATTACATCGGCGAGATCCTGATCCCGGGAACCGTATCCAAAGGGAAAAATGTGAAGATCGTTCTTCTGATCCGGAAGATCAGTTCAGAGGATGTGAATCTGAACTGCAGGGGACTTCTTGAAATGCCGGCATTTGAGACGGCGGGAGGAGAGCATGAGATCGAGATCGAGGTTGAGAACCTGAATCTGATCGAGGGCGAAAGCTTCAAGAAGGAATACTGGGTTCATGTTCAGGACGTTCCGTCTGTTGTGACGGAGCTGATCCTGAGAAGCGGAACGGCATTTGCCTTTGAGAATGACGCCGCGATCAACACATCTTCCAATTTCTCACTCCGCGTAATGATGAGCAAGATCAGTCCGCTCGAGCTGGTCAGCAATGAGACCGGTAAGCTGAATCTTGAGATGCGGGGCATCGGACTGATGGATGATTCGGTTCCGCTGGCAGATCTGAAGATCGTACGGACTGCGAATAACTACCTGATCGATACCATTACCGAAGATACGGTAAAGAAATACATTTTGACACCGGCACAGATCCCCATGAGGAATCATTACCTGTCCTACTTCGAGAAGGAAGTGGAACTCGGAAAGACCGGAGAGGTCAGCCAGGCTCCCGTGGTCCGGAACACATCGGAGAAGCGGACGGAGTTCTCGAACATCGCTACGGGTACGCTGGAGGTTCCGCTGGGTAAGAATGCAAGAGCCGGCGACATCCGCTATTCGGGAGAGATCCCGCACGGACTCGGCCCCGGAAATATCTATGTGGATATCGGTTACAGTTATGTGTCGGATGATCCGGACATGGCTGCAAACCAGAAATGTACCTTCTACGGAAATCCGGATCTTTTCAGCAGGAAGAATGAACCGATGACGGACGTTGAGACTGCGGTAAAGGTCCTCAATGAAAAGGGCAGCTTCGTGGTTGCCGCAAGACTGCTCAGGGATGTGGATTACCTGACACTGAACTTCCGCTGGGTAGCGATCCGGTTCCCGTCCGGAGAAGAGATGGAAATGACGGAGGACTATTACGACAAGAGTATTTCCGTTTCGACACCGACCGTTATCATGGGAACGAAGGAGAGTCATTTCTTCAGTGTAAGATTTAACAACATGAAGGCGACCGGAATCACGTATGAGCTGACATCACCCGGAAGCGGTGAGATCAGTTCCGACGGTGTTTATACGGCACCGGCGAATGAAGGTGTGTATGAGATACGGATCTACTGCACGGAAATGCCTGTGATCTGTACCTACGCTTACGCGATCGTCAGAAAGAAGATGATCGGGGAATCTGAAAACGGAGGCAATTCCGTGTTAAATAGCGGAATCTGAGGGAATCTATGACGTTCGAATCGCAAAAATCAAGCTATACGGTTGTTTCTACCCTGTTCAGCGGGGAAGCGAATTGCTGCTATGTGGCCAGACTGTCGGATGATATGGACGGCCGGAGTTTTACGATCATAGCAGTGAGGGATCATGATGCGATCCGGACGCTTATGGAGGCAGAGAGTAAGATCCACAATATAGCCAACAGCCAGTTGGTGGATGCTTTCTCCTACGGCAATGATTATGTGCTGGTTTTTCCCTATCGTCAGGAAAGACCGCTTCGATCCTTCTTTGTGGGAGATGTGCTGTCTCTCCCTGAGGTCGAGGAAATCGGAACGAATCTGCTGCTTGCCTGCATGACGGCATCTCTTCCGTTTCCGATGCTATACCTTCTGCTGGACCAGGGACAGATCAATCTTGCGAAGGATGGCGGGATATTTTTCAGCTACGTCATTGATATCAAGGAAATGGACATCAGGAAGACGGAACGGGATTGTACCGTAAAATGTGCCCAGATCCTACAGGCGATACTTGCAACAAAAGAAAATGAGAAGAATATCAGTTATGAACTGATCTCCAGAAAATCGGACAATAACAGTTATTCAAGTTTCACCGAGCTGTACAGGGATCTCAGGATCGCCGCGATGCCGGTAGAAAAAAGCGGGATCCTGGTAAGGATCAAAAGCTTTTTCAAGAGAAATGCGGATCTGTTGTTCGGAATCCTTTTCTGGGTCTGTGTGATCCTGGGGATCATAGCACTGATCATTCTGCTTTCCCATATCGTTTGGGGCGACATACCGATTTTAAGGTTGTTTATCAACACCTTTAAGAATATAGGAACGGAGTCATTGTTACAATGAGTGTTAAACTGCGAGTCCTTCTCAGCATAGCATTATTAACCATATTGGGTGCTTCTTTCATCGTCGGTGATCTGGCGGATGAGATAAAACACGATCCGGAGTATACGGCTCAGAGCAGTGCCGTATTTACAGAAGATGCCGGTATCTTTTTCATGGAAAACTGGAATGATATGGGACGCCTTTATCGGATGGACACATCCGGAAAAGTCCTTTTCGTGACCGGTTCCAAAAGTGTGAAAATGGATGCGTCAGAGGATCTTGTATATTATGACGGTAAACTGTATGCCCTTTTCTCGGCTGAAAGAGAAGATGACGACGGAACGTTTACCACATACCGGATCGCGGTTTATGACATGGAACTGGAGCTTACGGGTGTTTCCGGCGAATTTGTGATCGACAATACGCTCAGGGTAAGCTCTCTGACAGCCGACAGCATCGGGCTTTACATTTCCGCTATTTCAAAGAACGGCGGAAGCGTAACCGTCTTCTCTGCCCCGTTCAGGACCTTGAAGGGGATTGAGGCGATGGATGAGGAAGAGGAAGAAAAGAAGGAAGATAAGGAAAGTCCCATTACCAGAAAGGACTATGATACACCGGACTCAGTTCTCTTTAGAGAGAGAACCACGGAACGTTTCTATGTGGATGCGCGTTACGAGGATCCGGAGCTCCTGGTCCTTCTGGACGGGGAAAAACCCGAAGGTGTTTTTGCACCGGATCCGCGGATCAAGGTGGCAGTGGATGAGATCAGTTTCTCCCTGGGACAGAGGATCCGTTTCCACGCGGGTCTGATCCTTAAGACCCTGTTACTGCTTGTTTTATGGATCATCCTGGTGATACTCACCATGAGACTTTCCAAGAACCGGGACAGGATCGTATATCTTTATTCCGCATCGGAGATTGTGTTCTTCGTGATACTGTTTGTCGCATTCCTGTTTATCAGACAGCAGTTCCAGAAGAATGAGGTGAAGAATAACACGCGGTTTGCGCTGATGGTCATGCAGGAGGATCTGAAATACTACAGCGGCGTGGATTATGATTCGGAGGATTTCTACGAAAGTACGAAATACTACCGCCTGATGGACAGCCTCTCCGAAGTGATGAACAAGAGTGATGAGAATGAAGTGTTCTATGATGCGTTTATCATGCGGAAGAGCACGGGCCAGATCCTTGCGGATGCCAGAGGATATAACGGGATTCATGCATCCTATCTGTATGGCGGCGAAATGACCGGAATCATTGATGATATCAATGAGGAGGGTGGATCGGCATCTTCATCCTTTGTCCTGGACGGAAGTGAACTGACCGCGGTTGCCTATGAAAGCAAGAATCCGGAGGATGACCTGATCCTTGTGGCGATCTGTAAAGACAGAAAAACATCGGCAGGCTACAAGTCTTCCGTAAAAACACTGGGAATCCTCTTTATCGTGATCTTCGTCATCGGAAGTGTCCTGCTGTTTATCGCGCTTTATCTGCAGCATCTGGACCTGAAACATTTTTCTGTTGCACTGAAGGATCTGGCACTTGGGAAACCGGGGACCGAGTCATCGGAATCCGTAGCCCGTGATATGAGGGAACTGTGGCAGTGCTACGGAGAACTTTCAAAGAGGATCGAGCAGATCAATTACGAAAAATACAAGATATTCGAGGCATATTACCGGTTTGCTCCCAAGGGGATCGAAACCATTATGGGCAGGGAGTCCATATTTGATGTAGAAAACGGTGACGTTTCCGTAGTGGGAGGCAACATTGTTCTTCTTGCGATCGATAAGGAGGAAGCGTTTGAGAAAAAGGTACGGAGTCTGTCCAACATCCTTTCGAACATGGAGTATTATGCGAACCAGGATGAGGCAATCCTGATCTCCAGAGATCAGTCTCTTTCAAATGTGCGTGTTCTTCTGATGATGGATGAAGCAAATACGCTTGCCAAGATCATACAGTTCATTCAGGCCGGAAGTGTGCTGGAGATAAAAGGCTGGTCCGTACTGATGTACAGGGATGTGCTGACATACGGTGTGGCAGGTTCCAAGTCACAGAGCCTTACCTATATCAACTCGGATTACTCCCGGGTAATGGATGCATATGCGGAATGGTTCCGTCTGCTGGGCGTACCGCTTGTATTGACGGGCAGGGTTCTGGCCGGTGGAGATGCCGGTGAGGTAAGATATATCGGATGCTCCGCATTTGAAAAGGATGGAGAAAGAATCCAGTTCTATGAGAGTCTGGATGCGTATCCGGCAGCAACGCGCCAGCTTATGCTGATCAACAGGAATAAATTTGAAGAGACACTGCAGCTTTATTATTCAAAGGACTTTTATCTGGCAAGGAACCAGTTTATGGAAATCCTGAAGGATTGTCCGGAGGATGGAATCACCAGATGGTATCTGTTTGAATGTGAGAGATATATGAACGGAGACGGCGATATCACACAGTCGGGGTATATAGACATCCAGTATTAATTCGGGAAGTGCGGCAATATGGGGAATAATCTGTTCAGCGTATTATGGTCTTCAATTAAATCAAAATTCGCGACCTTTGTGTCGAAACTCCGTATGTGGCTCAGCTGGGATTTTGTCAGAACCAGGGTCATCGGAGGGATCCGGGATTTCTTTGTAAGACTGTTCAATGTCAAACCAAAGAATAAGGATGATTATTATACGGTATTCCGCTGGATGATCAGTAAGAAACTGGCATATCTGATCATTATCATAGTGGGGGTTATCAGTCTTTGGTATATAGCATCCTCCACGAGGCTGTTTACAAAGAGTTCGGAAGGTATTCCGACCTACAAGTATAATTCGATCATGCTCCGGATGGCAAAGGACAAGGTAAGGATCAAGGCGAAATCCGGTTATGTGGCTTATGAAGGCCAGGTAAGCAAGGGATATGCGACAGGAGAAGGAAAACTCTTTGCCAAAGACGGAACGGTTCTTTATTCCGGACAGTTTGAGAAAAACCAGTACGAGGGCGAAGGAACCCAGAACTACGAAACGGGAATCATCCATTATAAAGGTCAGTTCCATGCAAATCTTTATAACGGACAGGGATCTCTCTACCGGGAGAACGGAACAAGAGAGTACGAGGGCGGTTTCGTTGACGGACTTAAGGAAGGCGACGGCAAGCTTTTTGACGCCGGCGGAAATCCGGTATATGAAGGAAGCTTCGCCTCGGATGAACTGATCTACGGAGAACTTCTGGGGAAGACACCTCAGGATATCCGTGCAAAGTATTTCGGATCACAGAAAATGTATGAGGAGAGCGAGGAACTCGGCTCCGATGTGGTGATCCATCTGGAGGACATCAATGCACTCTACCTTGCGGAGAGTGACGGTTCGGCTTCGGATGACAGCATGAAAGCAACGAATGTGATCGTTCTCTCGAATGTATACCGTTCAGGCAAGAGTGAGATCAAGGGTATTGACGGAATCAAGAGGGTTTTGGGAGATCCGGTATATGAAGGTTATTCTTCCGTAATTCTTCCGGAGGCTGTGGCGATCAATATCCTGAGCGATAAACAGAGTACCCTGAAGGGCAGGGTAAATATGGATAGTACCTCAGTGTATACGGACGATATCGTCATAAGGAACTATGATCAGGATTATTCCGTATATGTTTATACATTCAGAAGAGGTGACCTGATGTACTCCTTTGTATGTAACGAGGAGGGCGGAAGCTTCTCCTTCTACGAGATACAGAAGGGCGGAAGCGAGTAACAGAGTAACTGAGTAACAGAGTAACCGTAGTTTTGTTCTGAGTGGAGGAGCGCTATGAAAAAGGCTTCGAAATGGAAAAAACGTCTGACCGGCATTGTCCTTAGTATGGCAATGTTGATTAGTGCGCTTTCAACCTCCCCCTCGGTCGAAACGGAAGCGGCAAATAAGGTGCTCACGCTTAAGATGGCAAGAAGTCTGGCACTTCAGAACAGCTCGGCTTATGAACTTGCGGAGATGAAGGTTGATTCCAAAAAAGCGGAGAGAGAAAGTGCCTTAAAGTCTATCAAGCTTAAGAAAAAGGATCTGTCCACCTTCCGCTGGAGTCCGCTCATAAAGCTCAAATTTCCCCAGAAGCCGTATTTTTCGCAAGCCTCGGAATTTGAGTTCAAACCGGCGCAGCTTGCAGGTGAGATCTCCATCGCACAGCGAAAGGTTCAGGATGTCAAGTATCAGGTGACGGAAAAGGTAAACAACCTGTATGTGGAGATCGTTACCTATCAGGAGACCATCGCCTATAACGAAAAGAAGTATCAGACCCTCCAGACAGGCATCGAGCATAACAGGGAAAAACTGAAAATGGGAGATGCCAAGGCGGCGGATATCGAACGCCAGGAGAAAAAACTGGAAAACCTGAATCAGACACTGGCACGGGACAGACGATCCCTGGAGGCTGATCTGAAGAAGCTTTCCCAGCTGACCGGACTGGATGTAACGACCGGCTATACATTTGAAAAACCTTATGTGGAGGCCACCATCGAAAGGTCCATGCTGCCGGCCCTGATCACATACACAGAGGACAGGGATGCATCCTATTATGAAGCGTGTGTTACTGCCGCAACGGCAAAACTGGAGCTGAACACCAACTACGGTCTGATCAAATCGAAGTACCGGAAGGACATTAAAATGATCTCCGGTTATGTGAATGATGCTTTGGGAGGAAGGAAGATCAGCTCCAGGGCATACAAGAACGCATATAAGAAATTTATTGAAAAGATCGACAGTTACTGGAAGGGTAAGAAGAGGATCTGCCTTTTCATCAAGATACCGAGGATCTGGATGAAGGGTTCTCTGGACGGAACCCGTTATATCGACGATGATCCGTATGTTCTGTATCAGAACGTTCTGGACTACATTTCGGCAAGAAAAGACGAAGAAGCAGCAAAGCAGGAACTGGATCAGAGTGTAGAGGATTCCTTCAATAACTACATCAATATCCGGAGTTCCTATCAGAAATATGTTTCGGATCTGGCCGAAGAGGAAGAACGGATCAAAGAGTATGAAGTGAAGAACCGGATGGGTTATCTCACACTGGAAGAGTATGAGGATGCGGTAGCCGATTATGAGGAGCTTCAGACCTCCATGCTGGAAGAGATGAAGCTGTATACCCAGACGCTTTATTCCTTTGACAGACTGACCTGCGGAGGAGTGACCGCATTGTTATCAGGTACGGATGCGGAGCTTCAGGTGGCACAGCCGGGTGAGAGCTATGTAGAGAAGGATGAGACGGAAGCACAGTACTTCCTTACACCGATCATCCAGAGAGAACTTTTCGAACTGTCACTTTATATCCCGGATGACTTCCCGGTTGAGATCACACATTATGAACTCTGGTGTGATGATACACAGATCGGAGACAGGACCCCGGTGGAAGAGTCGCTCCGGCATCTGACACTGACCAAGGATAATATCGATGAAGTCAGGATCCGACTATATAACGGAGATGAGTTCGTGGATGACTGTCTGATCGATCCGAATGAAGAAAACGGGGTTCTGAGTATCGTGACGGCCATGACCATCAATAAAGAAGAAACGGGTGTCATAGGTACTTACTTAACAACTACAAGTGATGTTACCGGACTTATGTCCATCAACTTTACACCGCTGGAGAGCGAAGGCATCAAGTATTACAGAGTCCTTACGGAGACCGGAAAAACCCTGGGTAAGGATGAGAAAACCGCGATCACCGAACCCTTCCGTCATTTGGGACTGGTATCGTCGGATCTGGATAAGCTTACCATAGAGTTTTACGGTGAATCCGGAATGCTCCTGTATACGGGATATATGGATCCAGGAAACGGTAAATTAAGAAAAAGGGTAACGGAATGAATATAAACAGGAAGAAAAGAAACAGACGAAAAAAGTTCATAAGTCAGTTTCTGGTGGCAGCTCTGGTGCTGGTCATCTGTTTTTCCGTTGTCGGAGACCGGGCGGTTGCTGTCCTGAATGAGGAAAACCTTGTCAAGTTCTCGGAGTATTCCCGCAGAAATAATATCGAGGATTCCACCCTCTTTATCGGCACCGATCTGATCAATATGAACGCTCTTACGGATGAGCTGTATGAGAAGGCAATGAGTTCCGCGAGTGATGCCGATCAGATGAACATTTTCTATAAGTCCGAGATCGGGGACGGGCTCTGGTATGACGTGACGGATGCGGAATCCCTGGATGATATCATGAATGAGGCGTATGCCGTTCCGGAATCAGACCTGGCGGATCTTTATGTCCAGTATTATGTCGGGTCAGACGGACTGGTGATCGATGTGATCGACGGAAAAGAGGTGAATCCCTTTGATATTCCGAGTCCGTACAAGCTGTCCAAGCTGAACGAGCTGGAACCCCTGTGGACGCAGTTCACAAATTCCGAGCCGGTTGACGGGGTATCGCTGGATGATTATCTGAAGAACAGGAATTCGGAGACCACCGGCAACAAGAGAGTGGATACCTACACCTATCAGATGCTTTCCACCTTCTTCTCACTGAATCTTCGTGACAGTGAAACGGACAGGCTGGATGCGGATCTGAAGCGGCTTTATCAGGCATATAAAACCCTGAAGAAGGATAATAAGGATGAGGAAGCGGCAATCATTTATTCGCTGATGGCAAATGTGGATGCAGCCAGACGAAAGATCGTGATGAATAAGCTGACCATGCTGAATGAAAATGTACTGGGCGTCCTTTATGATCTGATCTCCGGTAAGTATTATACAACGAAGGGCAGCTGGAAGAATCCGGCATCCGAGGGTGATATC
>CADBOV010000080.1 GCA_902796385.1 uncultured Lachnospiraceae bacterium | reverse complement strand
TGATCCGTGTGGGCCAGTTTGTGAAACCCACTTATAAGCAGATCAAAAAAGGGGAAGACGAATTCCGCAACTCCGTACCGCGTCAGATGGACAATTTCATGCGGGAAGTGCCGGTTATCGTCAAATCCATTAAGAATTCCATGCTGTCTTCCCTGGAGAAACACATCCAGGAATACCTCCGGGAGTATGGTCCGTTCCTTACGGTTCAGATGATCGGTTCCAAGGGATTTGAAGGACTGGAATTTGATTCCGGAATGGTAGCAGAGGCAAAGGCTCTGGAGGAAATGTGCCGCACACCCATGGAAGTGGGAGAGTATCAGCGGATCATTGATTCCATCCTGCAGATGGTTTCCAAAAGATTCTTCGCATTTCCGTCAGCCAAGAGAGAAACGGAGCATGGATATTATGATGCGAATACAAAGCAGATCCTCGAGACGGAGCGGAAGGTGATCCGTGAAGGTCTGAACGATCAGGATGTATTCGGAGATGTGATCCGTATGCTTCGCCAGAGAGCTGAGCAGATTGAAGATACATACTCAAGATTTGACCAGGATCTTTATAATTCCGTGGAAGACCTGGCTATGTCCGGAAATAATGTCATCAGCTACATGATGAAGAATGCAAACCGTCATGAGTATCTGCCGTCGGATTATGTGACGGAAGAACGGATCGAGGATCTTCGCCGTGGTGTCATCCAGATGATGATCGGTCATGAGGCGGATATCGACAACGGACGTGTGGTTCCGGTACGTCAGGAGATGGAAAAGATTTACCGCAATCTTCTTGTGGGAATCGGAGCATATGCACCGGAGAAGCTGATCGCATCCGCATTTTCCGAGAATCCGATCACGTTACAGGAACTGAATATGATGTTCGTATCTCCTGACAATGAGCAGCGGGAAGATATCATGCGTCGTGCCGCATTTGCATTTGTACAGGGAGCTACGGAGAAGATCAAGAAGAAGAAACTCTGTCTTCTGAAGGAGGACGGACTCTCATTCCTGGAAATGCAGCGTATCATTTCGCTTCCGCAGAATATGCCGTATTTCTCAGAAGCGGTTCGGCAGATCCTTGTCAACGAGCCGTACAATGAGCTTGATGAGACAATCACGCTGAACGCCGGTGAGGCGGAAATCTCCCTGACGGACATGTATGTAAATGTACCGAAGGAGCAGCTTGAGTGTATGTATGAAATGATGCAGTCATACGGATCCATTGACCGAACCAGTTTCTTCGGACTTCATGTGGACGAGACGACAGAAAGGTAATACCAGAGGGGTTTGGTAGCAGAAAGCAGTTCACAAAGTCAAAGATAGGAGAAATACAATGGGTGGATTTTTTGCAGCAGCATTGAAGGAAGATTGTGTATTTGATCTCTTTTACGGTACCGATTACCATTCTCATCTGGGAACACGCCGTGCAGGTATGGCGGTTTGCGGAAAAGACGGTTTTAACCGGGCAATTCATAATATTGAGAATTCCCCGTTTCGGAGTAAATTCTCGACAGATCTGAAGGAAATGGAAGGAAATGTGGAGATCGGATGTATTTCCGATTACGATCCCCAGCCGCTTCTGGTACGTTCCCATCATGGAACCTATGCCATCACAACCGTCGGAAAGATCAACAATACCGACGAACTTGTGGAGCTGATCTTCCAGAAAGACCATACACATTTCCTGGAAATGAGCGGCGGAGATATCAATAAGACCGAGCTGGTGGCAACACTGATCAATACCAAGGACAATATCGTTGACGGTATCCGCTATGCCCAGGAAATGATAAACGGATCCATGACCATTCTGCTGCTTACGCAGAAAGGGATTTACTGTGCCAGAGACCGGTTTGGAAGAACTCCGCTGGTGATCGGACGGAAGGACACAGGATTCTGTGCTACATTTGAATCCTTTGCATATCTGAATCTCGGTTACAGACCGGTGCGCGAACTGGGACCGGGAGAGATCGTGGTCATGACACCGGAGGCAGTGACAACCCTGGCGAAGCCGGGCACAGAGATGAAGATCTGCACATTTCTCTGGATCTATTACGGATATCCGTCCTCCGAATACGAGGGAATCTCGGTTGAGACAATGCGAAATGCATGCGGTGCAAAGCTTGCCAGAAGAGACGGCTTTTCAAAGAATGATATCGACAGTGTTGCCGGTGTTCCGGATTCCGGAACGGCACATGCCATCGGTTATGCAAATGAATCCGGCGTTCCGTTCTCACGGCCGTTCGTTAAATATACTCCGACCTGGCCCAGATCCTTCATGCCGACGCATCAGGATAAGCGGAATCTGATCGCGCATATGAAGCTGATCCCGGTTCATGAGCTGATCGACGGAAAGCGCCTTCTTTTGATCGATGACTCCATCGTTCGTGGTACACAGCTTCGCGAGACAACGGAGTTCCTCTATGACAGCGGAGCAAAAGAAGTACATATCAGACCTGCATGTCCACCGCTTCTTTTCGGATGTAAATATATCAACTTCTCCAGATCCACTTCGGAAATGGAACTGATCGCGAGACGCGTGATCCGTGAAGAAGAAGGAGAAGAGGTTACACGTACGATCCTTGAGGATTATGCAAATCCGGATTCCGACCGGTATCACAGAATGCTGGACCGGATCCGCGAACAGCTGAATTTTACATCCCTGGCATATAACCGTCTGGATGATATGATCGAGGCAACAGGGCTTCCGAAGGAAAAACTCTGCACATACTGCTGGGATGGAAGAGAATAAATGGGAACAAAAAAAGAGCAGTTCACTGCTCTTTTTTTGAAATATGCCCATTCCGTTTTCACTCACGGATGCAGAGCCTATTTTTCATTCAGGTGATACATTTTCTTTAAATGGAAAAGACATTCGCTGATCCCGTCAAGTGCGACCTCCAGCTGCAGTGTTTCAAATGCTTTGTGCAGGTTGCCGCCGGGATAGAATACCTTGAATAATGCGGACATCTTTGCTACGGAATCAGCACTTTCGGTCTCCAGAAGATCTGCCAGTTCGGAACCGAACTCGACAAGAGCTTCGTAGATTTCCGGGTACTCGGAAAGTGCACGTTCCTTCATAATGATGAAGTAGTAGTATTTAATACCGCTGATGTAGCCTTTCTTTACGGAAACCAGCTCGGAAACGGGCTGAATCTTCTTTTCCGGCATGTAAGGGTTTACTGCTAAACTGTTATCATTCATTGTAATACCTCCTCAGAATACCTTCTGAAGTAATTGTAGTTTTTTTGATACGGAAAGTCAAGGAGGATACGGAGGGGAGATGGCGGATTGATAAATGATTTGCGATATTGTTATAAAACATCGCATCATTTTTATGGAATCGTTACAATGTTTGGAATATAATGTGTGTGAAATGAAAAGAACAGGTAGATTTGGAGTCCGGATGACAACCCACATCAGAAAGGATGTACAAATGAAGAAGATGAAAAACGTGAAAGAGGAGAAAAGCATGAGAAACGGGAAAAACGTGACAAGCATGGGAAGCCTGAAAAAAAGACTGCTTGTGACATTACTTACGTTCCTGATGGTCCTTTCCTGTGCATGCGGAAAAAAAGACAGCGAAGAGGAGGCATCCTCAAAGAAGGAAACAGACTCTTCCTCCGCTTCCACGGAGCAGTCCGGGAAGGAACAGGAAAAGGAGATCACGCTTCAGAATAAAATGACGGCAAAGGAGAAAGGGAAGGTTGATAAGCATTCACTTACTTTGCTGGATGAACCTGTCATTCCGGATGTTAAGGAAGAACTTAAAAAGAAACATACAGTCAAGGTCGAAATGAAAACCATGACGAAAGAACAGCTTCTGGAATCTGCTGAGAGTCAGCGGGATTTGATGACGGAAGAGGAATATAAGAAGTCCATAGATGCAATCGAGCACATGGATGGGGATGAGTTTGAAACGATCAACGGAGTCATGGTGGATGATATCTTCATGTTTCATCCGGTTCCTGAAAAATCATATGACGGGGGTGAACTGGTTCAATACGAAGGTGTAAGTACCGGTGAGTCTCCGGATGAGGTCGAATATAAGGAAGTGACCTACAGGAATTACGAGGAATATCTGGACCATATAAAAAAGTATTATATCGAAATGGGGTGCTCTGAAGGTAAGGCGGAATACATTGCCGGGCTTAACCGGATCGCCTGGGAGGCAATAAAAAAAGACGAATATGTAACAGTTCCGGAAGGAACAATGAATATAAAGGATGCTTCGCTGTTTGATCTTGGGGAGGATACATTTGCGGATTACAGAAAGGAATGGGAGTTTGACCGTGATGCAGTCAGCGCAATAAAGGATTCAATTGACGAGTACAGTATCTATGATGAAGAACTGGACAGGGAATTCCTTGTACATGTTACACTGCCGGCAGATTATGATAAGAATAAAACCTATCCGGTATTCTTCCTGACGGACGGTGTATGGCGTTTCGGAAATCATCCGGAACTCCGGAAGGCTATGGAAGATAAAGAAGCGGATGATGTAATACTGGTAAGTCTCGGATACAATTATCATATGAACGGTGCGGATGGAAATACCAGGTCAACGGATCTTGTCCTGGAGCGGAAAAAACTCCTGGATTTTATTACAGACAATCTGATGCCGTATCTCGGAGAAAACTATAAAATCGATTATGCAGATTCCACCTTGTACGGACATTCCGACGGAGGTGTCTTCTCACACTATGCCCTCTTTAATTCCGACAAATATGACAATCAGCCCTTTGGGCATTACATCATCGGAAGTCCGGCGTTCTGGGGCCTCTATGATGATGGGGATCTTCTGGATCCGAAAGGCTGTGAAACAGATTACGGATATTTTGACAGGAACAAGACACTTGATAAAACCGTTTTCCTTTGCGGCGGCAAGGATGAGGATCCGGATTATCAGGACAGGTATAACGGACATGCCACTACACTGGAAGGTCTTGAAAATCTGAAGAAACGTCTGGAATCCCATGGCGCAAAATGTACCTGCAAGCTCTATGATTCCCACCATTATCAGTATATCCCGGGCATGCTGCTGGAGTATCTGAAGGAAACCTATCCCGCAAAATAGGAATGAAAGTTCCTATGGAATATGTTAGAATAATGACGGTATCGAAGGTTTTTCAGATATCAATACATTTATATACAAAGGATGAAAACAGTGAAAGAGATTTATGATAACAAATTATATCGTGACGGTCTGGAAACCGTGATTCCGTACATAGAAGCAAAAGGGAAGACCTTTCTTGTGACGGGTGCATCCGGTCTGATCGGTTCCTGTATGGTGGACGCACTGCTTCTGGCCAACGATCTCTTTGGATATCAGAATAAAGTTTACGCGCTGGGACGGAGTAAGGAGAAACTGCAGAACCGGTTTTCAAAACGAGATGATCTTGTTTTTCTGGCGCAGGATGTAGCTGCGCCGTTTGATGAAGGACTGGGCTTTGACTTCATCATACATGCAGCCAGCAATGCGGATCCGCATTCTTATGCGGTTTATCCGGTGGAAACGATCCTGACAAATGTTGCAGGTGCGAAGAATATTCTGGAGTACTGCGCGAAGCATAAGGAGACGCGGATGCTGTTTACCTCCACGTTCGAGGTCTACGGAAAAACAGAAGGTGCGGTATATTATTCCGAAGATGATCACGGGGTGATCAATTATAATGAGATCCGTTCCGGGTATCCGGAAAGCAAACGGGTCTGCGAGCTGATGGTAAGAAGCTACCATTCGGAGTATGGCGTTGATGCGGTGATCGGCCGGCTGTGCAGCATTTACGGACCGTGTATGAATCCGGGAGATAACAAGGCGCATGCGCAGTTCCTGAATAAGGGGATTCAGAAGGAGTCCATAGTTCTGAAGAGCCCCGGACTTCAAAAACGTACTTACTGTTATGTGATCGATGCGGTTTCCGGTCTCATGTGCCTTCTGTTCCGGGGCGTTTCCGGGGAGGCGTACAATGTGGCAAATAAGGAATCGGAAGTAACGATAAAGGATGTTGCAAATGAGGTGGCAAAGATCTGCGGCGTTGAGGTGATCTTTGATCTGCCGAGTGAAGAGGAGCAGCGGGGCTTCTCCAAACCGCAGGATATCGTCCTGAAAACAGACAAGCTGGAAGCGCTGGGATGGGAGGCAAAGTATTCGCTGAACAGAGGCTTTTCGGATACGGTAAATATTCTGCAAAAACGTGAAAAATAATGCATACAATACGGCTCCTGTCATGTTATAATGAAATCGGTTACACCGGGAAATCGTAAAGAGTAATCTGCATGGGGGCGTATATGGATAATGATTCTGCATTCGTAGAGGTAAGACAGGTAACGGATGATGATGCTGAGGATATCAGCAGATTATGCCTCGAAGGTTTGGGGTATCGATGTGACAGGATCCTGGTAAAAAACAGGATCAGCCAGTTGGATCCTGAAAGAGAAGCTGTATTTGTTGCCGTAAATAACGGTACGGTTGTCGGTTTTATTCATGTGGAGCTGTATCACACACTTTATTTTGAACCGATGGCAAACATCCTGGGACTTTCCGTAAGCGGTAAACTGAGGAAAAACGGGATCGGTAAGCTTTTGTTGGTGCAGGCGGAGAACTGGGCCGACGAACATGACATCACTTTGATGCGGCTGAATACCGGTGCCAACCGGAGTAATGCACATGAGTTTTACAGGCATATGGGGTATCGAATGGAAAAAGAACAATACAGGTTCGCTAAGCGACTGGACTGATAGAAAGCTGCCGATCAATCAGATCGGCAGTTTTTTACATATTTGCTACCAAATGTTACATATAGGATCATTGGATGACTTTTCCGTTATATGATGTGTTCAGTTACAGGAGATACAGATAATGTACT
>CADBOV010000079.1 GCA_902796385.1 uncultured Lachnospiraceae bacterium | reverse complement strand
GATTATACAGAAACCGATCTGAGTATTATGGAAAAACTGTAATAAAGAAAAATGCTAGAGGATTTTGGCACTAAAATAGAGGCTTCACGCCTCACAAGCCCAGTAAACTAAAGGCCTCTCAAAAAATTGGATTGGATTGGACTCAATCCTCCGGCATAAATGGAAACGGGAACCCTTGTAGAATAAGGGTTCCCGACTAAAAAACAGTGTGCGTGCTAGAGGATTCGAACCCCCGACCTTTTGGTCCGTAGCCAAACGCTCTATCCAGCTGAGCTAAGCACGCTTCTTTACAACGCAAGTAATTATATATCAAATCCTTCTACGATGTCAAGAGTAAAGTTGGGAAAACGTTCTTCTTCCGCAATATTTTGAACACATAATGACATGGAATAGTCAGGTTCCTGAATCGGTGTGTCGATCAGATACGCGCCTTCTCTTTCCTTCAGCACATGTACCTGACTTAGTTCCACGGAGATTCCTGTTCCGGTGCATTTTAAATATGCTTCTTTCCGGGTCCAGATATAGCGGAATGCGATGTCTTCCGTTTCCGAAGAACGGATGTATTTTACTTCCTCCGGAGAAAAGAATCTGTCTGCGATCTTTCCGTCCGGATCATTTTTCGTCTCGATATCGATCCCCACCGGCACATCCGCTATCACTGCGGCCACATACTGATCTGAGTCCGTCAGGTTGAAATGAATCTCCTTCCCCATGAGTTCCGGCTTTCCGTATTCGTTTTTGACAATCTCTGCCCGGTTAAGATCGATCCCCGCAGCATCCTTAAGTGCATGGCGAAGAAGAAGCCCCGCAGCCAGTCGCTGCAGTCTTCCGAGTTCGATCTTCATCCGAAGACATCCTTCTCTCCTCCATTCCGGAAGCAGCATAAGCGCCCGGTCCCAGTGATCCTTCAGATATTCCTTATTCAATTGATAGAGATATACCTTTATCATCCGGCCGGTTCTCCTTAATTCCTGCTCATTGTCCTCCATCCTTTCGTCCGAAGGTCCGTCTCAGCCTTTGTATGAAGCCCATCCACAGTCACACCACTTCGGACATCAGAAAGGGCGCGGGAGATGTAAACATTCCCACGCCCTTCCATTGCTGTACCGTCTTCTTATTTTGCTCTCTGATCCATTCTGGAAAGGATTTCCAGAAGTACGGATACTTCTTTTTCTTTTGCAATGTCGAAGTACATTTTAAACTTGCTGGATAAAGATACATCATCATTGATGGAGATCTTGATCAGAAGATTCCGGGCTGTCTGCATATTCTTTACAACCAGCTCATAATTCTTGATCAGGGTTTCATCATAGTTCAGATATCCGTTTGCCATAAGATACTTGATACGCTCCAGCATCAGAACCTTATGATCATACATTACATGCAGCGCGCGGATATCATAATCCGGCTCATCCCTACCCATCTGCTCCATGATACGGTTATATACTCTCTCGTATACATCCACACCAAATGTTGTATCGGAGAAACGGTTCCGCATCATACGGAAATGGTTCTTCGTATCCTCGGAATTCAGGTACTCACGAAGTGTATCACGGATCAGCGTGGTATCCACATCATAATATGTTGTATCCGTATTCTTCAGGATTACGAACAGTCCTCTCGTTCCCTTATAATCATCCTTGAACATATGGTCGTCGGATGCGGTGATATCCTCATAACCCCTCTGGATATCCTTGAAGGAAACGGTATTCAGGGAATAATGATCCTTAAATGTGAAGTCGCCTACATGGAATACTTCCTTCTCCAGATCATATCCGTAAATGAACAGCTCGTGAGGGAATTTGTAATCTACTTCCACATCGGCATCGGACAGGATCTTTGCTTCATCAAATACGCCGTAAACATAACCGTTCAGGTTAATGGTCTTGATGATGAAATCAATGATATTTCCGCAATAGCTCTCAATCTGCTCCTTTGTAAGCAGTGATGTGATCAGGTACGGGCACTCCTTCAGAGAGCTGCTTCCCGGCATGATGTCTGCAAGAAGCATCTCATCTCCGGTAAAGATTTCCTGAATATTGTAGCAGCGCAGCTGAATGTAGTTACTGAAGATCCAGCGCTTTGCATTTTCATCATTTGACAGAATTGAGAACAGTGTTGCATGCCACTGCCAGGATGTGATGATCGGTTTTGTAACCTCCAGAATCTTTTTGTTCTCCATTTCTTGCTCCCCCCTATTCCTTGTCATCCAGTTTCTTCTCGATCAGAGTAACTACATCACTAAATGACTGATATCCATCCAGTGAAAGCTCGTAATCGGTGAAGCTTACCTCAAACTTCTCCTCAACGGCAACGATCAGCCGAATGATGGAAATTGAATTTACGCCATATTCTGTGATAAAGTTTTTCGAAAGATCAACTTCTCCCAATTCCGGCATAACTTCGCCAACAAGGGATATAAATTCTTTTTCTAAAGCTTCTTTTTCCATAGTGCGTAACTCTCCCTTCTCCTTGTCCATTTTGAACAAAATCATCTATGAATATTCTACTAAATCACGAAAGTAAAATCAACACCGATTTATAAAAAAACGGAGTGGTTTCCCACTCCGTTCTTTCGTATTACCGATATAATGACTTAACCCTCTGTGAACTTGATCGGGTTCAGTTTGATTCCGGGGCCCATCGTAGATGTGATGGTTACGCTCTTCAGATACTGACCCTTTGCAGCTGACGGTTTTGCCTTTACAACAGCATACATTAAGGCTTTGTAGTTGTCTATGATCTGTTCCTCTGTGAAGGAAGCTTTACCAACGGGTACGTGAATGATATTTGCCTTGTCAAGACGATACTCGATCTTACCTGCCTTAACTTCTTCGATAGCCTTTACGACATCCATCGTAACAGTTCCTGCCTTCGGATTCGGCATAAGGCCCTTCGGTCCGAGTACACGGCCGAGACGACCAACAACGCCCATCATATCCGGAGTTGCGATAACTACGTCGAAATCAAGCCAGCCTTCGTTCTGGATCTTCGGTACCAGCTCTTCGCCGCCTGCGTAATCAGCGCCTGCTGCCAGTGCCTGATCTACCTTCTCACCCTTAGCGAACACGAGAACCTTAACGGTCTTACCTGTTCCGTGAGGAAGTACAACCGCACCACGTACCTGCTGATCAGCGTGACGT
>CADBOV010000078.1 GCA_902796385.1 uncultured Lachnospiraceae bacterium | reverse complement strand
CTTCCCTGATGCAGATCGAAAAGATTCCCGTTAACCAGAACGGAAAAGTAAATAAGAAGGCTCTTCCGGAACCGGAGATCCGGGCTGCGGAGGAAGAGACGGATCATGTGGACAATGTGCTGGAGATCGAACTGAAGAAGGTGATCGGGGAAGCACTGAACATGGAGAATCCGCCGCTTTATACACCGCTGGAGTATCTGGGCTTCACCAGTCTCAGCATGATCCGGCTTTCCACCCGGCTGATGAAGGAGTTCGGTGTGAACCTGCCGGTACGTGAGATGAAGGATATTTCCATTGCCGGCATCGAGGATAAGATCCTGGAAGCATGGATGCGCGGTGGTGTCGGAAGTGCAGCTGCAGCAGAGGCAGAGCTTGTGGCGGAAGAAAATGAGGTTCCCCTCAGTGCGGCACAGGCCGGCGTCTATGTGGAATGCATGAAACAGCCGGACAGCACCATGTATAATGTTCCGATGGTCATGGAATTTGATCCGGAGACGGATCCGAAGAAGCTGGTCAGCGCGGTTAAGAAGGTGCTGAAGGCAAATCCGTCCGTATTTGTACATTTTGATATCGTGGATGATCAGGTAATGTCCATCCGGGATGAGATAAAGATACCGAAGATCCAGGTGTTCGAAGTCAGTGAGGAGGAATACGAAGAGAAGAAGCATTATTTCTTCATTCCGTTCCACCTGAATAAGGGACCCCTTTTCCGGTTTGCAGTGGCGAAGACGGAGAAAACCGTGCGACTGCTGATGGTATTCCATCATCTGATCTTTGACGGCTTCTCCACCAACCTGTTCCTGAAGGAACTGGGACAGGCGCTTTCGGGCAGTACGGTGGAAAAGGAAGGAGCTTCCTACTTCGCATATGTTAAGAACCAGAAGCATATCCTGGAAGGCGGAGCAAAGGATGAGTATGAGTCCTATTTTACGGAGCTTCTGGCGGATTTTGATTCCGCCACGGAACTGGCCGGGGATATCAGTGCGGCCGGGGTTCAGGGTAAAAAGACCTTCGCCACATATCCCGTCAGCACGGAAGCCGTGGAGAAAGCCTGCCGTCGTGTGGGCGTGGAAGAGCCGGCATTCTTCCTGGCTGCCCTGGACTACACTTTGTCCAGGCTGACGGCTTCGGATCAGGTTTATATCGCAACCATTTCCAGCGGACGGTCGGATGTCCGGTTCGCGGATACATTTGGTATGTTTGTAAATACGGTACCCCTGATGGCACGTCTTAACGACGGCAGTGTGGATGACTACATCAGTGCGGTATCCGACGGCCTTCAGGAAGCGCTGGCCCATGAGGATTATCCTTTTGCAGAGATTGCGGCAAACTGGGGCTATTCCGTAAATGTAATGTATGAGTATCAGAGAGGCATTGTAGAGAAGCCTGCGATTCCGGGACTTCGTGCGGCATATGGTGTGGAATCCGAGGATGCGAAATTCGGTCTTACCATACGGATCGTGGACCGGGAGGGCGGACCTGCGATCGAGGTGGAATACAGTGACGCGGTTTATTCGGAAGAAATGATCCGGGAATTCCTTAAGTCCTATGCCATTGTACTGGATAAGTTTTCCGTGGCAGGACGGGACAAGGTTCGAAGCATTGATCTTCTGGATGATGAGCGTTCGCATGTGCTGGAAGTGTTCCGGGAACGGGAAGCAAAACCGGAGATCCCGGCAGACTGGCTGTTCCATTCGGGCGTAGAGCGCTGGGCGGCCGAAACGCCGGAGAAGAAGGCACTTCTGGCCGTGGACGGAGAGTTTACATACAAAGAACTGAACGAAAATGCAAACCGCGTGGCAAATGCATTGCTGGCCCAGGACGTCGAGAGAGGAGACCGGGTGGTTCTGCTTCTGCCCCGCACCGCAAGATTGTTCTTCTCACTTTTCGGAACACTTAAGACCGGCGCGGCGTATATCCCGTGCGATCCGAACTATCCGGTAGAGCGTGTGCGCCATATCATCGATGATTCCGGCGCGAAGCTGATCATTACCACGGCGGACCGGCTGGAGCGGTTTACGGACCGGCAGGCTGTGGATGTGGAAGAACTGCTGAAGAATGAAAATGTAACAAAGCCGGATGTACCGGTTACCCAGGATGACCTGGCGTATCTCATCTATACCTCAGGTTCCACCGGCAAGCCGAAGGGGGTTATGCTGCGGCATCGCGGAGCGGTAAACTATGTGATGGATTCACCGGGCAATATCCTGGTACACGGAATGGTAGAGCGAGGACATGTACTGACCTCCGTGACCACCCTGTCCTTCGATTTCTCCATCAAGGAGTGGGCGGTTCCGCTGTACAACGGTCTTACCCTTTCTTTTGCGGCAGATGATGAATGTAATGACGCAGTGAAGCTGGCAGAGCGGATGAAGAAGACGGGTACGGATGTATTCTCGTCCACACCGTCCAGACTGCTGACACTGATGGAATCCGATGATTTCAGGGAAGCCCTGCATAACTGCCACATGCTGATCAACGGCGGAGAGAAATATCCGGACCAGCTGATGAAGGCACTGAAATCCGACGGCGTGGACCGGCTGATGTTCAACACTTACGGTCCGACGGAGATCACGGTTTCCAGTAATACACAGGAGCTTTCCGGTCAGGATTCGGTAAATGCGGGAAGACCGCTTCCGAATGTGATCGAGTATATCGTGGATTCGGACGATAACCTGCTGCCTCCGGGCGTGGTAGGCGAGCTGTACATCGGCGGAGTCGGTGTGGCTGCGGGCTACAACAACCTTCCGGAAATGACAGCGGAAAAATTCATTGAATATGACGGACGAAGAGTTTATAAATCCGGCGACTATGCACGCTGGACGAAGGAAGGCTTTGTGGAGATCCTGGGGCGCCGGGATAACCAGATCAAGCTGCGCGGACTCCGGATCGAGCTGGATGAAGTGGATGCCGTACTGGCGGGCTGCCCGGGAATCGGAAGAACCGCTATCAAGATCGCGAAGATCAACGGGATCGAGCATCTGTGTGCATGGTTCACGGCAGATCATCCGGTAGATTACGGCGAACTGAAGAAGGAACTGGGACGAACCCTGACAAATTACATGGTTCCCACAGCCTATATGCAGCTGGATGAAATGCCCATGACACCCAACGGCAAGCTGGATCTGAAGAACCTGCCTCTGCCGGAGCTGTACCGGGGAGAGAAGGGCGAAGCCGCATCCACAAAGGCGGAGAAGGATTTTGCGGAGATCTTCTCGAATCTGCTTCATATCGAAGATGTGGGCGCAGAGGAGAATTTCTTCGATCTGGGCGGAACATCACTGCTGGTAACAAATGTGGTGATCGAAGCAGGTAAGCGCGGATACCATATCGGTTTCGGGGATGTTTTCGATAATTCAACACCGAGAGCGCTGGCTAAGCTGGTGGAAAAGGATGCTGACGGTGATGGATCCATCGTGAAGTCATCCATCACCGTATCCGGTTCCGGTGCTGACTCAGGGGAACAGAAGGAAAAGAAGGAACAGAAGAAATCCGGAAGAAAGGGCGGAAGCGATCCGGTGGTTTCGGATTACGATTATACCGCCATTGACGAGCTCCTCAGCCGGAATACACTGGACAACTTCAGGAACGG
>CADBOV010000077.1 GCA_902796385.1 uncultured Lachnospiraceae bacterium | reverse complement strand
AGGCCATGTGCGTGTACACCTCTTCACCGACGAAGCAGGCGAAGGCGGAATACACATACTTTACAACGACGTGAAGAAAGAGATCACCATCGACCGGAGCGGCCTTCGAAAGCAGTTCAATGTGCAGGAAGGCACCGAGCGGACCCGTCCCCTGGAACACGGCCTCTCGCACCTCCGGATCTTCATCGACAGCAGCTCCGTGGAAGTCTTCGTCAACGACGGCGACGCCGTCTTCACAACCCGCGTCTTCCCCGAAGACACGGAACACTATTTCCACATGGAAGGAGACCTCTTCCCAAGATTGTGGACTTTGCGACCCGCGGTGAAGGAGGAGTTCCTAATCTGATCTGGTTTACCATGAGAGGCGCGTTATGTCCGGCCGAGAAAGGCATCGGTGGCGAAGGACACAGCGCCGAGGATTCTTATGTGATAGAAATCGTGCCAACGATTACTTGACGGTATCTTAGATGCATTTTCTCTTGATATGGTAAAGGGTTTAGGATATAATACCCATGTATGCCCTGACGTATATTACACCTTGTTTTTTTGGAGAAAGAGCATGGAGAAGCAACCGCTGATCAGCGTCCTTGTGCCGGTCTATATGATCGACCGGTATGTTGGGATCTGCATAGAAAGCATCATGAACCAGACCTATCGGAATATAGAGATCATTCTGGTGGATGACGGATCGAAGGACCGTTGCCCGCAGATAATCGATCTGTATGCTTCTAAGGATTCCCGGATCAAGGTGGTTCATAAAGAAAACGGAGGATTGGTGTCCGCACGAAAGGCTGGTCTCGCAGTAGCGAAGGGTAGCCTGATTTCCTATGTGGACGGGGATGACTGGATCGGTCCGCAGTTTATCGAGAAGCTTGTCAGGACGTATCAGGAAACGGATGCGGATATCGTATGCGCCGGACAGACCCGGGTGCTTTTTGACCGGTCAGCAGAGATTGTTGACGGCATTCCGGCAGGGGTCTATGAAGGAAAGGACCTTCTGGAAAAGGTTCAGAAGAAAATGATGTCCGGCGGAGCATTTTACAGACCGGGGATCTCAACCTATGTCTGGAATAAACTCTTTAAAAAAGAAATCGTATATGAACCGCAGATGCAGGTGGACGAAGCAATCTCCATCGGCGAAGATGCTGCGGTTACCTACCCGGCGCTGCTCCTTTCAAAAAAAGTGGCAGTTACGGATAATACGGAATATCACTACCGGCAGCGGGAGGATTCCATGCTGAAGCAGAGCACATCCTTTGCCGCGGAAGCAGGGAAACTGCGAAGCCTTTATGAATATATGATGCGGTGGAAGGACCGGGTTAAGGATACGGAAACACCGGCACTTGCAGAGGAACTGAGTCTTGCGGACCAGATCACGGATTACGTTTTATCCATCTGTATCATACGTTCCGGCGGACGGCTTCCGGAGGATGATTATTCCACATTTGATAAGGCATACTACGGAAAAAGGGTAGTGATCTACAGTGCCGGAACCTTCGGCCAGCAGCTGGTGGGACGGTTCAGCGAGACCGGACACTGCAAGGTGGTCGGCTGGGTCGATGATGACTACTGGGAGTATCGCCGGTGCTGCCTGGATGTGGATCCGGTGGAAGAGATCGGCAAGATGGATTTTGATTATGTATTGGTAGCTTCCGTAAATGAAGCTTTTGGGGAGAAAACGGCGGAACGGTTGACAGACCTCGGGATCAGCAGGAGACGGATCCTGACTGTTACGGTTCCGAAGAGCATGGAACGAAGGAATGAACTGACCAGACGATTCCTGTATGGCAGAAATTCGCATGCGTAAGGAGGCATTTATATGTTACGACTTTCAGAACGGGTACTTACTGCGCCGCTGGGAAAGACACATCTTTTCTCGGTAGGGCAGGCGGGATTTATCATTAAGAGCGCGGCAGGTGAACTGCTGGCCATTGATCTTTATCTTTCGGATTATGTGGAACGGGTGGAGAAGGATCAGGGATTCAAGAGACTTCTTCCCAAACTGCTGGAACCGGATGAGCTGGAGTTTGATGCCGTGATCTGCACACATCCGCATACGGATCATTTTGATCCGGATTCCGCACCCGGTTTTGTCAGCAATAAAAAGACCAGACTGTTTTGCTCCGTGGACTGTGAGAAGCTGGTAAAGCAGATGGCCATGGAGTATTACAATTCCCAGATCACTTACGTGGAGCCCGGGAATCATGCGGATATCGGAAGCTTTTCCATAGATTTCGTTGACTGTGATCATGGAGAGGGCGCTCCGGATGCGGTAGGTGTACTTGTAACGGTTGACGGGAAGAAGATCTATGAGACGGGAGATACCTGCCTTCGTCTGGACCGGGTAATCTCACTGCCCAGGGATCTGGATGTTCTGATCGGCCCCATCAACGGAGCCTACGGAAATATGAATGAAGAGGAACTGGCAACACTTGCAGAGGTCCTTCGCCCGAAGGTAACGATTCCCTGTCATTACGGAATGTTCGCCATGCATCATGGTGATGTGGGTAAGTTCTATGAGGCTATGGTAGAGAAGAAGCAGAATTGTCTTCTGTTACAGCAGGGTGAAGGGGTTCAGATCAGCTAAAGAGAGGAAAAGAGAAATGGAACGTGAATTTGAAGGAAAGAAACTTCTGATCCTCGGTGGAAATCCGGAAACAACTCCGCTGGTAGAGATCGCAAATAGTATGGGAATTAAGACCATTGTATCCTCCGGACGTCATACGGATCCGGCGAAGAAAGCTGCCTGGAAGGCATATGATGTTGACGGTATGGATGTTCCCGGACTGGTAGCACTTGCAAATGAAGAGAAGGTTGACGGTGTGCTCGTCGGTGTGGCGGACATTCTGGTTCCTTCCTACTGCAAGGTCTGTGAAGCGCTGAATCTTCCCTGTTATGCAACACAGCAGATCGTGGATGTATTTGCATTTAAGGATGTATTCAAGGCAACCTGCGAGCGTTACGGGGTTCACGGAATTCCCGAGTTTTATCTGGATGCGGAAATGAAGCGGGAAGACCTGGATAAGATCGTTTATCCGGTTATGGTCAAGCCGGTGGATAACGGCGGCGGAGTGGGCATGACTGTTGCCTACAATGAAGAGGAGCTTCGGAAGGGCGTTGAGGTTGCGCTGGAAGCATCCTACAAGAAGCGTTTTATCGT
>CADBOV010000076.1 GCA_902796385.1 uncultured Lachnospiraceae bacterium | reverse complement strand
GGAGCAACGGTCAGTTTTGTATCGAGACAGCTTCTGGATCAGATGTCCGAAACCGGAAAGCATCAGGGTGTGATCCTGCAATGCTCGGCGTATGAATACGCTTCCATGGAGGATATTTTCCGGAATGCGGAGGAGAAGGGGGAAGCGCCCTTTATCTTCCTTCTGGACGAGATCGAGGATCCGCACAATCTCGGTGCCATCATCCGTACGGCGAATCTCTGCGGCGCACACGGGGTTGTGATCCCGAAGCACAGGGCAGTGGGACTTACCGCCACGGTTGTCAAAGCATCCGCAGGAGCGGTGAATTATACACCGGTTGTTAAGGTTACAAATATTGCCAAGACCATAGATGATCTGAAAAAGCGCGGCGTCTGGTTTGCATGTGCGGATATGGGCGGGGATGTGATGTATAACTGTGATCTGACCGGTCCCATCGGTCTGGTCATCGGAAATGAAGGCACGGGTGTTTCCCGTCTGGTTCGTGAGAAATGTGATTATATCGTTTCCGTTCCGATGAAGGGTGATATCGACTCCCTGAATGCGTCCGTTGCAGCGGGTGTCCTGGCCTATGAGATCGTTCGACAGAGGATGGTAAAAAATGTCTGATTTACGGCAAATGACAGATGAAGAACTGGTAAAGGAAAGTCAGGCCGGGGACCAGGAAGCGGAGGAGATTCTTCTGAAGCGGTACGGAACCGTGGTAAAAAGAGAGATCCGGTTTCTTTTTCTGGTGGGTGCGGAAACGGAAGATCTGACGCAGGAAGCAATGATCGGTCTGGTAAAGGCGATCCGGGAATACAAACCCGGACGAGGAACCACATTTCATACATATGCCACCGGGTGCATCCGGAATCAGATCCGGTCCGCCATTACGGCAGCAAACCGGAAGAAGCATTTTCCGCTGAATACCTATATCTCCATTTATGAAGATTCTACGGAGCAGGGAGAGCAGATGCTTTCCAGGCAGATGGGAGAAGAGGATGCGACCAATCCGGAGACCATTGCGATCCTGAGGGAAAGCCTTCTGGAACTGCAGCAGAAGCTGAGTCAGAAACTGAGTCCGCTGGAACAGACCGTTGCGGAGCTTTATCTGGAGGGAAACAGCTATTCCAGTATAGCAGCAGTCATCGGGAAACCGGAGCGTTCCGTAAATAATGCGCTGACCCGGATCCGGGGGAAACTGAAAACGGATGAAAGTCAGTGATCATCAGAATAACAAGAAAAGGACATTTTCGTTTGATGCGAAAATGTCCTTTTTTTGAGCCGTCAACCGGAGTCGAACCGGCGACCTCAGCACTACCAATGCTGCGCTCTACCTACTGAGCTATGGCGGCAAAAATCACATCTGCTATCATAATAAAAATCATTCCGTTTGTCAATAGAAAAAAATTGTAACCCTATGGTGGATGTGCTATAATTCTACTATATGTGCCGTTTGTTTTTAGCGGAGACCATATATTTTGAGGAATTAACCGTAGTTGAAATAGAAATGAACATACGATGGAGTGAGCATATGACGAACGAAAGAAAAACAAGAGGGATTCGGATCTTATTCTGCATGCTTTTGTTTCTGGGTATTTTCATGCAGCATTCATTTGTAAATGCGGAGGATGTGGACATTTATATCGCACTTTCCGCAGATACGGTCACGGCAGGGGATACGGTAACGGTGACCGTTTCCGTTAATTCGGAAAAACTTGCATCCATGGATCTGTCCATTTCGTATTCTTCCGACATTCTGGAATATGTGGGCGGAGATGCCGGCGGGGGCGGAGGTTCTTTATCAGTTTCAGCCACCGGAACCGGAACGATCCCGCTTACCTTCAAAGCAATCGCCAACGGAAGTGCCAGGGTATCAACCGGCGGAACGGGAGCATATGATGCAGACGGGAACAACCTGACCGTGTCCCATGCGGGAGTAACCGTTACGGTAACCGGCGGTGGCGCCGCAACAGAAGAGAAAACGGATGCGACCACGGATCCTTCGGAAGCATCCACCGAGGCTACGGAAGCAACAACCGAGAAAAAAGAATCCTCCGGCACGGGAGAAAAGTCGGATGACTGCAGCCTGGCGTCTCTCGTGATCGACGAAGGAACGCTGACACCGGAGTTCTCACCGGAGCAGACGAGTTATCAGATCAAGGTGGAGAAAGACGTTCAGAAACTCACGGTCACGGCAGAACCATCGGATCCGAAGGCCGGGGTAGAAGTGAGCGGAGCGGACAAGATGACTCCGGGATTCCATGTGGTACGGGTTGTTGTAACGGCGGAGAACCGGGCGGTGAAGATCTATACGGTTTCCGTACAGTGCGGAGATGAAGCCGGGGCAGGCAAGGTCACAATCGACGGAGTCAGCTACAGCATCATTCAGCCCTCGGAGGGAGAAGTGATCCCGGATGGTTATCAGCTGACCACCACCAAGTATAAGAACATGGAGGTACCGGCTTACGTATCGTCCAATCAGGTGATCACGATCCTTGCGCTTGAGGATTCCGATCACCGGATCAAATGGTTCATGCTGGACGGAGTGAAGGATGAACTGACACCTTATGTGGAATATACATCTGCAGGAAACCGGTATGTGATCCTGAATAAGCCTTCCAACGTGGAAGTTCCCGAAGGCTTTGAACAGGGGAAAGCAAGCCTGGGAAGCGGGGAAGTGACCGTTTACAAATCTCCGGATCTGGGAGATATCTTCCTGGTATATGCCACGAATCCTGCAGGAACGGAAGGCCTCTATTACTATGATTCCGTGGAAAAGACATTTCTCCGCTATATCGGAAGTAAGCAGGGAAAGACGGATGAAGAAAAAAAGGATAAGGGACAGGATAAGACCGGGGAAGAAAGCACAAAGACCAAAACAAAGTCAGAGGATGACAGCGGATTTTTCAGCCGCAGTACCCTGATCAAGATGCTGATCGGTGCCGTTGCTCTTTTTGTCATCATGTCCATCGCATCCATTGTCCTGATGCTGAAGAACCAGAAACTTCAGAATCTTATGGACGAGGATTATCCGGAACCCGAGGATTATAACGAAAATGAAACCGGGGATGAGGGTGAGAACAAACCCATGAGCCGGAGAGCGGAGCGGAAGGCCAGAAGGGACGCGGAGAAGGCATATGCCCGGGAGATGGCCGCAAAAGCCGCGGAAGAGAAAGATGCGGAGCAAAGCGCTGAGGAAGCGGCCGGAACCTCTGAGGTGACAGGTGAAACCATCGAGATCATTCTGGAAGAGGCAATGGATAATAATAAAGATGTACACGTTCCTCCGGCCGAGGATCCGAAGATCCCTACGGTTGAGGATGCCATGAAGACAAGACCCTACGGCATCGATTCCGCATTTGATGTTGTTGATCAGGATCCCGGGGAGCTGCAGGAGTCGCAGGAACCGCAGGAACCGGTTGACAGATAGGCGGGTGTTCATGTACAATCGGAAGGATTAAACGGCGCCGCAACAGGCATGAGACAGGCCATGCAATGCGGCTTGGAAATGAAACAGGAGGCAGATAATAAAATGTCAGAGGAAATGACATCCAAACACTTTATAGAGCAGATCATCGACCAGGATCTGGCGGAAGGGAAATATGATAAGATCATCACCCGTTTCCCGCCGGAGCCGAACGGATATCTGCACATCGGTCACGCCAAGTCCATTCTTTTAAATTACGGAATGGCAGAGGAGTACAAGGGACAGTTCAATCTCCGCTTTGATGATACGAATCCTACCAAGGAGAAGGAAGAATTCGTTAATTCCATCGTTGAGGATGTGAAGTGGCTGGGTGCCGACTTCCGCGGAGAGATCCTGTACGCTTCGAATTATTTTGATCAGATGTATGAAGCGGCACTGAAGCTGATCCGGAAGGGAAAGGCATATGTCTGCGACCTTACACCGGAGGAGATCCGTGAATACCGCGGGACACTGACGGAACCGGGAAAGGACAGCCCGTACCGCAATCGTTCCGTTGAGGAAAATCTGGAACTGTTCCAGGGAATGAAGGACGGAAAATATCCGGACGGTGCAAAGGTACTTCGTGCGAAGATCGATATGGCCTCTCCGAATATCAACATGCGGGATCCGATCATTTACCGGATCGCTCGTATGACACATCATAATACGGGAGATAAGTGGTGCATTTATCCCATGTATGACTTTGCGCATCCGATCGAGGATGCCATCGAAGGCGTTACCCATTCCCTTTGTACACTGGAGTTTGAAGATCATCGTCCGCTGTACAACTGGGTTGTGGAGGAACTGGAATATCCGCATCCGCCGAAGCAGATCGAGTTTGCAAAACTATATCTTACGGATGTGGTTACCGGAAAACGTTATATCAAAAAGCTTGTGGAGGACGGCGTGGTTGACGGCTGGGATGATCCCCGTCTGGTAACGCTTGCGGCACTCCGCAGAAGAGGCTTCACACCGGAAGCATTGAAGAATTTTATGAAGCTGGTGGGTATTTCCAAGTCACAGAGTTCCGTGGAATATCCGATGCTGGAGTATTGTATCCGTGAGGATCTGAAGCCGAAGGCACCCCGTTATATGGGTGTGCTGGATCCCGTAAAGCTTGTGATCGATAATTATCCGGAAGATGTTACCGAGGAATTCCCCATTGAGAATAATCCGGATTCGGAGCAGGATACAGGAAGCCGCATGGTTACATTTTCCAGGGAACTGTATGTGGAACGGGATGATTTCATGGAAGAGCCGCCGAAGAAATATTTCCGTCTCTTCCCCGGAAATGAGGTCCGTCTGAAGGGAGCATACTTCGTACGCTGTGTCGGCTGCGAAAAGGATGCGGACGGAAATGTGACCCTGATCCACTGCACCTATGATCCGGAGACCAAGTCCGGAACCGGTTATGAGGAAAAGCCGGGTGCAAGAAAAGTGAAAGGAACGATCCACTGGGTAAACGCAGCAGATGCAGTGACCGCAGAGGTTCGTCTGTATGAAAACCTGATCGATGAAGAGAAGGGCAAGCTGAATGAGGATGGAACGCTGAATTTCAATCCGAATTCGCTGAAGGTCCTTTCCGATGCAAAACTGGAAGCTGTAATGGCAGGCGCAAAGCCTTATGACAGGGTTCAGTTCATCCGGAACGGCTATTTTTCCGTGGATCCGAAGGATACGACGGAAGATAAACTGGTTTTAAATCGAATCGTCGGATTAAAATCCTCGTACAAACCGGGAAAATAGTGTATAATGTAATGTTGTTACGGTTTGTTTTTGCAGTATGGTTTTAAGAAGGTATTTATGAGCGAGAAGCAAATCCCGATCACAATGGAAAAAACGGAACTGACCGGAGTGTCGGATGGAAAGGGCGAAAAGGATCTTTTCATCCTTCTTTCCCGTACGCACACCATTCCTTCGAAGATTATACGATTCCTGAATCCCATGCCGTATGTTCATGCATCCATTGCATTCGACGAGAATCTCTCGGAAATGTACAGCTTTGCCAGAAAGAGAGTTCATTATCCCTTCTACTGCGGGCTGATCGATGAGGACATCAACAAAGGGATCTATGCACGGAAGAAATCAACGGAATGTCTGGTGCTTCGTCTTCCGGTAACGGAGGAGGTTTATCAGAAGGCACATGATTATGTGGAGAGCTTTAAGGAACACCGGAGAAGATACGGTTATAACTATCTCGGGGTTCTGGCAGTGAAATTCCACAGGGCACTGGAACGGAAATATGATTATTTCTGCACCCAGTTCGTGGATAAGGTGCTTCAGGTATCCGGTATAAATCTTTTCGGAAAGGTTCCCGGTCTTGTAACACCGGAGGACTACAGGACAAGTGATAAGCTGGAGCATTTCTATGAGGGTCTGCTCCGGAACTACCGTTTGTGGCTTCAGGGCGTGGATATCGAGAAGGACGAAAGGGCCATCCGGAGACAGGAGAAGAAGGAACGGCGGGAACGGAAACGGCTGCTTAAGAAGGAGCGGAAGGAACAAAGAAGTATCCGCCGCCTTGAGATGAAGCTGGAAAAGAAATCGGTTCAGACAGCAGAGAAGAAGCAGGAACGTTTCATGGAAAATGCAGAGGATTTCCATACGGGATTCCAGACCGGTTATCAGTCCGGATACCATAACGGATTTAAGGACGGTTTCCAGACCGGGGTTCTGGCCGGACGGGATACTGCAGGTAAGAATGAAGCAGGATGATATCCTTAAGCGGCGATACATTTTCATAATGCTTTTCCGGGGGAGCGGAAGGCTTCCGGAGAAGAGCAGGGAGAGAAAGAAGGAGTCTGTCCGACGGATTCGGACGGGTTCCTTCTTTTTCCCTGAAAGTATGAAATGATATTCCGTTAAAAACTGAAATTAGGGGTTGATTTTTTTTCAAAATGGGGTACAATGTATCATGTGTTAGCACTCAGAGAGAATGAGTGCTAAATCAACAGAAGGAGGAATGAAACATGAACGTAAAGCCGTTAGGTGACAGAGTTGTATTAAAACAGGCTGAGGTGGAAGAGACCACACAGTCCGGTATCATTTTAACCGGTAATTCCAAAGAGAAACCGCAGTATTCAGAGGTTGTAGCCGTAGGCCCGGGAAAGGTTGAGGACGGAAAGACGATCCCCATGAATGTTGAGGTTGGACAGAAGGTTATCTATTCCCAGTATGCTGGAACAGATGTAACCATCGGAGAAGAGAAATATACCATCGTACGCCAGGATGACATCCTTGCAGTCGTTGAGTAGTATGGATCTTCGAATTCGTTTATAAAAGGAATTAACTATAGAGCAGGAGGAGTTAGTAACAATGGCAAAGGAAATCAAATTTGGAGCCGAGGCCAGAAAGGCACTTGAGAGCGGTGTAAACCAGCTGGCTGATACAGTACGTGTAACACTTGGACCGAAAGGAAGAAACGTAGTACTTGATAAGTCCTATGGTTCTCCGCTGATCACAAACGACGGTGTGACCATCGCAAAGGAGATCACACTGGAAGATGCATTTGAAAATATGGGTGCACAGGTTGTAAAGGAAGTTGCCACAAAGACAAATGATGTGGCAGGTGACGGAACAACTACGGCAACCGTTCTCGCACAGGCAATGATCAACGAAGGAATGAAGAACCTGGCAGCAGGCGCAAATCCGATCGTACTTCGTAAGGGTATGAAGAAGGCAAGCGCAGCAGCAGTACAGGCTATTTCCGATCTGAGCCAGCAGATCAAAGGAAAAGAGCAGATCGCAAAGGTTGCGGCAATCTCCGCAGGTGACGAAGAGGTTGGTGAGCTGGTGGCAGATGCCATGGAAAAGGTTTCCAAGGATGGCGTTATCACCGTAGAAGAGTCCAAGACCATGAAGACAGAACTGGATCTGGTAGAAGGTATGCAGTTCGATCGTGGTTATGTATCTGCTTACATGTCCACAGATATGGAGAAGATGGTGGCAGAGCTGCAGAATCCGTACATTCTGATCACGGATAAGAAGATCTCCAACATTCAGGATATCCTTCCGGTACTGGAAGAGATCGTTAAGTCAGGTTCCCAGCTGCTGATCATCGCTGAGGACGTTGAGGGTGAGGCACTGACAACCCTGATCGTAAATAAGCTTCGCGGTACATTTAACGTAGTAGCAGTAAAGGCACCGGGATATGGTGATCGCCGGAAAGACATGCTTCAGGATATCGCAATCCTGACAGGCGGTACCGTAGTATCTTCCGAGCTTGGTTACGAGCTGAAGGATACAACGATCGATCAGCTGGGCCGTGCAAAGAGCGTTAAGGTAACAAAGGACAATACAACCATCGTTGACGGCGAGGGTGAGAAGCAGGCGATCGAGGAGCGCGTAAATGTGATCAAGACACAGCTCTCCGAGACAACCTCCGAGTTTGACAAGGAGAAGCTTCAGGAGCGTCTGGCTAAGCTTGCAGGCGGTGTTGCAGTGATCCGTGTCGGTGCAGCTACAGAGACAGAGATGAAGGAAGCAAAGCTTCGTCTGGAGGATGCTCTGAATGCTACACGTGCAGCAGTAGAAGAGGGAATCATCTCCGGTGGTGGAGCAGCTTATGTACATGCTACAAAGAAGGTAACAGAGCTGGCTGACACACTGGAAGGCGATGAGAAGACAGGTGCACAGATCATCTGCAAGGCTATGACAGCTCCGCTGTTCCATATCGCTGAAAATGCAGGTCTGGAAGGCGCAGTCATTGTAAACAAGGTTATGGAGTCAGACGATTCCATCGGCTTCGATGCATATAAGGAGCAGTATGTGAACATGGTAGAATCCGGAATCATCGATCCCGTTAAGGTTACACGTACAGCACTCCAGAATGCGACATCCATC
>CADBOV010000075.1 GCA_902796385.1 uncultured Lachnospiraceae bacterium | reverse complement strand
ATCAGAGACGGTCTGCCTCTTTGCGGCGGGTCGGAGAAACATTTAGGAGGAATCAGAAATGAAAGAAATCATCAGTACATCAAATGCACCGGCGGCCATCGGACCGTACTCCCAGGCAGTAAAAACGGGAAATCTGCTTTTTACTTCCGGGATGATCCCCATTGACCCTGCAACCAATACGCTGGTTGAAGGCGGTATCGAGATTCAGGCAAAGCGTGCGATCATGAATCTGCAGGCGCTTCTTGAGGCGTCCGGATCCGGTCTGGACAAGGTGGTGAAGACGGTGGTTTTCATCAAGGATATGAATGACTTTGCAAAAGTAAATGAGATCTATGCAACATTTTTTACGGAGAATTATCCGGCACGCAGCTGTGTTGAAGTGGCCCGGCTTCCGAAGGACGTCCTGATCGAGATCGAAGCAATTGCAGAAGTATAAGAAGGCACGGCAGCCTTACGGTTTCTTGATTTTGGAGGTTTAGATGGCAGCAATACCGATTTACGATCCAAGCATGAACGGCAGTGAACTGGTGATTAAAAGGGTGAAAAAGAAGCAGTTCCCGGCCATGGTCATGTTCCTTGTAATAACAGCTATATTTTTATTGATCGGGATCATCGGGTTCCTGATTGAAAACTACGTCATGGTGGCGGTGATGATCATTTTCACACTTCCTTTTCTGATACCGGCGATCATATTTACGATCCGGTACGTCCGTCCCATGAAATGTGCACCGCTAAAGCATCATCCGGAAGTCCTGAAACAGGCGGACTGGATGGTGAAGCATATGAATTATCAGGATGAGATCATCCTGGCATCACCGGAATTCTTTGCACCGAGATCGGATCTGACCTCTGTCATACCGGTTCAGGAAGTGCTTCTGATGTATAAGGGAATGGTCTATAATCATTTGAACACCGTATATACCTGGCAGATTGAAACAGTCAGAAGAAAAGTCGTGATTCCCTATACACAGAAACAGGAACCTGCGATAGCAAATTCCATAAACTATCTGGCAGGCATCTGCCCGCATATGAAGGTGGGCTTCAGTGATGAAAATATCCAGTATGTGGAATACATGCGGACCATGTGGGAAGAGGCGCAGAAAACCATAGCGGCCGGTCAGAACCGGTGATGGACGGAACTTTGCCGGGATAAACAGGGTATTAGCCGCAGCCTGAAGGGCGGGACCTCTCGTGCTGAGAGAAAAAGAAATGCACGGACCTGATCATCAGATCCGTGCATTTCTTTTTATTGATAAGGTTTTATCCGATATAGTTCAGCGGATTGACGGGATTTCCGTTTTCCCAGATCTCGATGTGGAGATGCGGACCGGAGCAGATACCGGTCATTCCGGAATATGCGATCACGGTTCCGGCAGATACATAATCGCCTTCTCCGTATTTTCCGAAACCGGAAAGATGCTGGTACAGGGAGGTGACTCCTCCGCCGTGGTCCACACGGATGTAGTTTCCGCGGGCTCCGCTGTATCCGGTGTACATTACAACGCCGTCTCCGATGGCTACGATCTCATTTCCGGAACCTACACCGATGTCGATGGCCGGATGGTACGCTGTTGCACCGGCAACCGGGATGGAACGGTTTCCGAAATAGGAAGTGATGTAATGGCTGGCGGGACAGGGCCATACCCAGCCGGAACCGGAAGGTTCAACTTCCTGATATTTCTCTTCTTCCTCTTCCTCTTCTTCAGATTCCTGCTCCTCCTCTTCTTCGGATGAGCCGGATTCTTCACGTTGTTCCTGCTGTCTCTTACGTTCAGCTTCTTCTCTGGCAGCCCGCTCTGCAGCAGCCTTTCTTGCGGCTTCCTGTTTCTTGCGGTATTCTTCCTCCATGCGTTCGATCTCTTCGTTTCCTTCGGCGATCAATGCTTCATATTCATTGATCTCGCCTTCGGTAACCTCGATCTGGCTCAGGTATTCGGTCAGTCGTTCCTTCTTGCCGTTCTGCATGATCAGAAGAGCATCGCGCTCGCCTTCCACTTCGTTCTTTACTTTTTCAACTTCTGCCAGCTCTTTGGCAAGTTTCTTTTCTTTCTTTTCCACTTCCTTGGAAATGTCGATCAGTTCCTTCAACTGGTTCTGGTCGTAAGAGGAAACCTGTTCAACATATTCGGACTGGTTCAGTGCATTTGAGAAGTCATCGAGAGCGGTGAGCGCTTCCATATAACTGATATCACCGTTTTCATAGGAATATGCGATACGTTCCTTCATCCGGTCGTACTGGTTTTCCTTCGCGATCCGTGCGATCTGAAGGTCGGACCGTGTAATGGCTGATTTTGCCTGAAGTGCATTCTGCTTGGTGATAAGCTCTGCAAGCTTTACTTCATATTCGCCGATCTCTTCATCCAGTTCTGCGATCATACCGCGCATATCATCTGCTTCGGTATTCAGACTGTTCAGTTTATCCTCGGCTTCTTTTTTCTTTGCTTCCCGTTCTTCGTTTTTCTCCTTGATATCATCAATAGATTCGTCGGCATATACCACCTGATCGGAATGTGACATGATCGTGGGTATATGCGGGAGAGTGAGTACCGTAGCCAGAAGGCATGCGGTAAATACCCGTTTTGTCTTACGCATGATTCGCTCCTTGCAATGTATATTGATCGATCAAAAGATCGGACGTAACATTTTTGTAACATTTATTATAATACCACAGCTCTGGTATTATGTAAATCCCTTTTTCTTGTTTTTTTCGGAGATTTTTCAGTGGTTTTTTGGTTATTTTGCGAGGATATACAGGAAGTTTTATGGTGCATTTCCGAAGGAATATTGATAGAATAAGAGAAAAGGGAGGATTGCCTTATGATAGAAATGAACCACGTAACAAAAACATACGGAAAGAAAGCACCTGCAGTGGATGATCTTTCCCTGAAGGTAGAAGATGGTGAGATCGTTGGATTTATCGGACCGAACGGTGCCGGAAAAACTACTACGATCCGTATGCTGACGGGCATCCTTCGTCCGGACCGGGGTGAGATCCGGATCAATAGCCTGCCGATGGCACCGGATGCCATCGAAGCGAAGAGGATCATAGGGTACATTTCCGATAATCCGGATATGTTCCTGAAACTGACCGGATATGAATTTGTAGGTTTTATGGCGGATATCTACGGGGTTTCCGAACGGGACAGAAAGGAACGGACGGAGTATTTCGCAGAGCAGTTCAAAATGACGGAGGTTCTGGGAGACCGGATGCAGAGTTATTCCCACGGAATGCGCCAGAAGGCAATGATCGTTGCGGCGCTGGTACATGATCCGGCTGTCTGGATCCTGGATGAACCCATGATCGGTCTGGATCCGGAGTCCGCTTACAATCTGAAGCGCATGATGCGGGAACATGCCGATAAGGGGAACAGTGTTCTCTTTTCCACGCATGTGCTGGAGGTTGCGGAGAAACTCTGCGATAAGGTGATCATCATTTCCCACGGGAAACAGAAATTCTACGGGACACTGGAGGAGCTTCGGGCCGGTCATACGGAGGAGGATCTGGAACAGGTATTCCTTGAACTGATGAAAGAGGAAAATGCAGGGCAGGAGGTCTAGACCATGAAGAATTACAGACGTCTTGTGCGTGTTTTCTTAAAAGATATTGCATATGAACCGCCGAAGGACAAAGCCAGAAAGGCACAGATCCTGATCCTGTCCGTTTTTGCGGTGGTCGGTATCATGATACCGGTAGCGGTGGGAAGCGGACTTTTCACTTATTTAATGACACGTTCACTGGTCCGGGCTGGACATGCTGCCTTCGGACTTCTTCTGATGTATCATCTGATCTCCGTATTTACCATGGTCTTCGGGATCAATGTGATCTTTAATGAATTATATTTTTCAACGGATATTGACCGGCTGCTTCCGCTTCCTCTCCGGGGAAGGGAAATTGCGTCGGCCAAATTCTCTGCGGCATACCGCATGGAGAATATCATCCAGTTTATCCTGATCTTTTCCTGTACCGTCGGATACGGCCTGGCATCGGAGATGCCGGTCTGGCGGTGGATCCCTGCGATCCTGTTCGGCTTTGTACTGTCGCTGGTTCCCATGCTGTATTGTGCGATCCTGGGAATCGTTCTGATGGCATTTACCAGGGTTGTGAAATCAAAGGATACCGTGCGGCGTATTTCCATTCTGTTTATGCTGGTGGTTTTCGGGCTTATGGCGCTGGCACTGACAACGCTGAAGAGTCTGGACATGGACAGCTGGATCGTCAATGCGGCAAGCCAGGATATTCCGTTCCTCCGGGTGATGAACGTGGTCTTCTTTGAGAATCAGCTGATGATACAGCTGATGAATGACGGAAGCATCCTTGCAGTACTCCTGTTTATCCTGCTGAATCTGGCAGTGCTGGGAGTGTTCCTTCTGGTTGCGGACCGGTTTTATATTAATTCGGTCAGCCGTCTGGGCGAAGGGGAGAGAAGAGCAAAAAACCGGGGCGCACATATGGAGAAGTCGCTCCGGTCCAGAAAGCCCATGGTGAGCTATATGGTTAAGGAATGGAAGATCCTCCGCAGAACACCGGTATTCTTCACAAACTGTATCCTGATCACCTTGATCTGGCCGGTGTTTGTGATCATCGCATCGTTGATGACGGGGACCGATATGACTCCCGGGGCTTTGAATACAAGGATCGGGGACGGAGATACGGGATTTGCACTGGGGATCATGATAGCCGCTTTTGCGGTTCCCATGATCATGGGTTCCATGAACAGCCTGGGATCGAATGCATTTTCCAGAGAAGGAAGGCATTATGAAGCGCTTCAGTTTCTTCCGATCCCCATGTCGGTTCAATGGAATGCAAAGGCCGCCATCGGTGTGCTGGTCAGCTTCTTCGGAACTGCGCCGTTCTTCCTTTTCTTCGGAATCTATGCAGGTGTACCGGTTCTTCAGATCCTGCTGTACATCCTTCTTTCGGCAGCCGCGTCGTTTGGTGTCACATATCTCGGAATGCTGCTGGACAGCGTGAATCCGAAACTGGTATGGGAGGATGCGTTATCCGCCCTGCGTGAAAATTATAATACCTTTTTCGGCATGGCTCTCGCTGTGGGAATCGCCGCGGTTCTGGGCGGGGCAGCAGTGGTTCTGTTCCTTTTTGCGAAGCTGACCGTAACCCTGCTTGGGGTTATCCTGCTGATCCTGATCGTCTTCTTTGACCTGCTTCTTTACCGCAGAAGCATGACAAAGGGGATTGAAAATGTATGGCACGTCGGAAGCGAATAAAAACCCGTCCGGATAAGATCGGGACGGGTTCAGGTTAGAATATAAACGGGTTCATGATGAATCGGAACAGTTCAGAATGAAATCAGAACGGTTTGAAATGAAATCGGAACGGTTCAGCACGGGAAAGTCACATGGAACCGGTTTCCGTCGGATGTGGCTTCTGCCCGGATCCTGCCCTTATGTGCGGTTACAATGCTTTCCGCGATGGAAAGTCCGAGACCGTAGCCGGAGGTTACTTCTCTGGAACTGTCCGCACGGTAGAAACGGTCGAACAGATGAAGGATTTCTTCCTCCGTAAGAGGGGTTCCTTTATTGGTGACGGAAAGATGCAGGAGTTTCCTGCTTCCGTGCTGTTTTTCTTTCTTTAATTGTACAAACACTTCGGATCCTTCCGAACTGTATTTTAATGCATTATCGATCAGGATCTCCAGCAGACGGCGGAGCAGTGTACGGTCTCCGTGGATCGTAAGTTCTTCTTCAACGGAACTGCTCAGGGTCTTTCCGGCTTCAAAATAAACGGATTCCCAGGAGAGCAGGGTATCTTCCGTCAGTTCGCTGAGAGAAAGATCCTGGAAGTTTTCCACATGTTGACCCACATCACCCCTCGCTACTTCCAGAAGTTCTCCGATCAGTTCCTTCATCCGGAGACTTTCTTCCCGTACATTTTCCATACGATGCAGGTTTCGCTGCAGCTTGGATTCCGACACCTCCCGGGTGTCGGCTTTTTCTTCGCTTTCGAGAAGTTTGCCCAGGGAACGGGTGACCATATCCGTATTTGACATGATCACGGTAAGGGGAGTTTTTAACTCGTGTGAAGCATCGGCTACGAAACGCTTCTGGTCATCCCATGCGCGTTCAACCGGCCGGATCGTCAGCCGGGAAAGCCACAGGCTGAGAAGAAACATGGCAATAACGACGACAAGACTGATCCAGACAGAACGGACCAGCTGCTGCCGGAGCAGGGAACGCTCATTGGAAATGTCCGCAAATGCCACTGCCACGGTCCCGTCCCTTAATTCCTGCTTTCTGTACCGGAGATCGTAATTGTCGATCATACCCTGATCCTCCGCCTTTGCAACGGCAGAAACCACAAGACCGGAAACATCTTCCGTATTAATAAAGAAAATATTATTTCTGAGGGTATCAACGGTTCCGTCAGCCCGGTAAAGAGCCAGAAGGATCGCAACACGGTCCTGGCGGTCGGTAAAGTTGGAGATACGATAGTCGGCTATGGCATCCCTGTATCGGAATTCGTCCGTTCTCTTTCCGGGGGTGTTCTCCCGGCCGTTTTCATTCTTATCGTCTTTCTCTTTACCCGTCAGGCTGTCTTTATTCTTTTCTTTCAGGTCACCCTGATCATTATCTGACTTGTCATCCTGATCATTTTCCTGTCCGTTTTCGCCTTCATTGTTTTCCCAGGGCATGGAAGGTACGTCCGGATCTTCTTCGCCGGAGTTGCCGGTTGTGCCGGGAACGCCGATATCTTCCGGATTTACCGGTGGGAAGGGGTCATCCATGATGGGGAAATTCGTGATATTTCCCAGTGCCCTTGTGAGAACCGCCTCAGAGTCGGATTCCATGGTACGGATGGAAGAAATGTACTGAATACCGAAGATTACAAGCAAAAAAAGCACCACAATCGCCATCATCACGGTGATAAACTCGATTCGGAGTTTCCGGATGACCGGATTGGTCTGCTTTTTTGCTTTCCGTTTTATTTTTGTTTCTTTATTTGAATCTTTATTTGTATTGTTTTTTTCTTTCATATGGTTATTATTATCCGGTCACTAAACTGCAGGTAACATATTTTGCATCAAACTTCCTCGTCCGAAAGATGATATCCCACCTTTCTGACAACCTGGATGCTGACCTTTGATTTCAGCGCATTCAGCTTTCTCCGAAGGAAGGAAATGTATGCCTCCACATTGTTGTCACCGGCATCGGAATCATATCCCCAGATCTTGTTGATCAGGGTTTCCTTGGAAAGGATGGTCTTTCCGTTGATCATAAGATACCGCATCAGTTCGAATTCCTTCAGGTTCAGCTTGATTGATTTTGAGCCGCAGGTCAGTTCGCAGGAAGAGGGGGAGAGCGTCAGATCACCGAAGGTTACATTATCGGGGATGAAATCACTCTTTCTTCGCATGATGGCATGGAGTGTTGCAACCAGTTCTTCATTTTCAAAAGGCTTTGTCAGGTAATAATCCGCTCCCAGATTCAGTCCCTGGACACGGTCGCCGAGTTCGGCCTTTGCCGTCAGCATCAGAACCGGTGTACTTATTCCTTCTTCCCGCAGCTTCCTCAGAATTTCGAAGCCGTTCATGCCCGGGAGCATTACGTCAAGAACGATGGCATCATATATGCCGGAGACAGCATCATAAAATCCGTCTTCTCCGTTGTTCCGGATGTCCACCGTATCGCCTGCTTCCTCTATGATATCTCCGATGGTTTCTGCAAGTCTTTTTTCATCTTCAACGATCAGTACCCTCATTCTTTACTACCTCCGCCAGTTCAACACTGAAATGGGAACGCTGTCCTTTGGTCTTTCTTGCTGCCATAAATCCCGGGAACGGTTTTTCAATATAAGCATTGAAGGTCGTTGCCGCGCGGTTGTATTTTTTTGAGGTTCCGATGATATCGATGCGGGTGGATTCAAACCGTTTGATCAGACCCTGAAGCTTTTCATCATTCTCCAGTTCCGGATGCTCCTTCAGAATGGCTTCGACGGATTTCCACCGGTTGTGAAGGTCGGTATAGTGCGCCATTTGCATCGTAACCGGCATTCCGAGTCCGAGGGAGATCTTCTTTGTAAGCTTCTCATCCAGGGGGATTTCCTTCTCTTCAAGAATTGAAATGATCTGTTCATAAACATGATTTCTGTCCCAGATCAAGGTGTCAAGTTCTCCGGCCAGTCCCCGTGCCTCTCCATCCAGTTTACTGAGATGCGTTACGGTACGGATGTAATAACCGCCGAGTAAAATGATAAATAGAAGAATGATAAGTCCTGTCCAGCCCACTGTGGGATACCTCCTTAAATTGCAGGAAATGCAGTCTATTCTTGAATTTTACCATAAGTTTCGGTAGAATAGAATAGGTTTGAAAAATAATTTGACGGAGTAAAATATGAATACTAATGAAAGTCCGGATACAAAACGGCTGATCGCGGACAGCCTGAAGGAGTTATCAAAGGAAAAATCATTCGATAAAATATCTGTCGGGGAGATTGCAGCAAGAAGTAATGTCAACCGGCAGACATTTTACTATCATTTTCAGGATAAATTCGGTCTGTTGGAATGGATCTATATGGAAGATTATTTCCGGCCGAACATGAAGGATCTTTCCTGGGATAACTGGGATGTATGTCTGACAGGCATTCTGGAAGCTGTTTACAGGGACCGGGCGTTCTGCATCAACACCATCAAGCATACGGAGGAGATCGTAAAGGTTTACTTTCTTCGGGATGCGGAGTCGATCTTTGATTCGGCGATCGAATATCTGAGAGGTCAGGTGGGATTCGGAGATCAGGCGCTGATCCGGATCAATGCGGATGAACAAAGATACATTGCACGCTTTTTCGCATACGGAGTGTGCGGGATGCTGATCGAATGGATCCAGCAGGGGATGAAGGAAGAGCCGTCCCTGGTGGCGTCCCGTATGCAGAAGCTTCTGGTGACCTGCAAACATCTGGCATATCAGCAGGTTCTTGACGAAAAAAAGGAGAATGGTGACTGATTTTTCTAAAAAAGTAAAATTTTGTCATTATTCCATAATTGTATAATGATTATTTTCACCTTCGGTTTTATAGTAGACTTGAGTCGGGGATATGATTCCCGGCTGATCATATTATTAACTGGAGGTGTTTTTATGAGAGGTTTTGGACGTGCAGTTGTAAGACTGCGGGTTCCGATTCTGATCCTCGCGATCATTCTTCTTATCCCTTCGGCCATCGGATATCTGAATACCAGAACGAATTATGATATCCTGTCATATCTGCCGAAAGAGATAGAGACCATGAAAGGACAGGAGATCCTGGCAGATGACTTTGGAACCGGCGCATTCTCCCTGATCGTGGTTGAAGGCATGAAGGATAAGGATATACGCGAAATGGCAGCTAAGGCGGAGCAGGTGGAGCACGTGCGGAAGGTTCTATGGTACGGGGCTCTGATGGATGCATCGATCCCGCCGGAACTGCTTCCCCAAAAATATCTGAAGGAGCTGAAAAACGGCGATGCGATTCTGATGATCGCGGTATATGATTCCACCATGTCCTCGGATGAAACCATGAATGCCCTCGAGGAAATACGGAAGATCACAGACGACAAAATGCAGATCAGCGGAATGTCCGCCATCGTTGTGGATACGAAGAATCTGGCGGATCGGGAGATCCCGGGTTATGTGGCAATTGCCTCAATCCTCTGTCTGATCGTGCTGATGATCACCATGGATTCGATCCTGATCCCGGTGCTGTTCCTTCTGAGTATCGGCTTCGCGGTCATTTATAACCTCGGATCCAACTTCATACAGGGGGAAATCTCTTATTTGACAAAGGCCCTTGCAGCGGTTCTGCAGCTGGCGGTGACCATGGATTATTCCATTTTCCTGTGGCACAGCTACAGTGCGGAAAAGAAAAGGGATGTTCATCAGGATAAGAAGGAAGCAATGGCAGTTGCCATCAATGAGACGCTTTCTTCCGTCGTGGGAAGTTCCGTCACCACGGTAGCCGGATTTGTCGCCCTGATGTTTATGAGCTTTACAATGGGTCTGGATATGGGTATTGTAATGGCGAAGGGTGTTATCATCGGCGTTATCTGCTGTGTAACGGTTCTTCCGTCCATGGTCCTGCTCCTGGATAAAGCGATCGAGAAAACATCTCATAAACCGCTTTTGCCGAGTTTTGCAGGACTCAGCAAATGGGTTGTGAAACATTATTATATCGGAATCATCCTTTTTGTGGTCCTGATCATTCCGGCATATTACGGACAGTCACACAATCAGGTATATTATAATCTGGACTCATCACTTCCGAAGTATCTTCCCTGTATTAAGGCAGGAGAGAAACTGCAGGAGAAGTTTAAAATGAATTCCACCCACATGATCCTTCTTGACAGCAATATGGATTCCAAGCAGGTCAATAAAATGGTGGAAGAGATCAAGAAACTGGACGGTGTAAAGACCACTCTTGGAATGACCACCCTCATGGGCCCCATGTTCCCGAAGGAGTTTGTACCGAAAGCTCTTACAAAGGTACTGGATAACGGTGAATACCAGTTGATCTTTATCATGTCGGAGTATAAAGTCGCGACGGATGAAGTAAACAGGCAGTGTGATCAGATCAAGGAGATCCTGAAACGCTACGATCAAAATGGTATGCTGATCGGTGAAGCTCCCTGTACAGAGGATCTGATCAACATAACGGATCATGACTTCATGGTTGTTAACGGTCTTTCCATTTTGATGGTCGCTCTGATCATCCTTCTGGTGTTCCGTTCATTTACACTTCCGGTACTGCTTGTTGCGGTAATCGAGTTTGCAATCTTTATCAATATGGGAATCCCGCATTACACGGGTACGGTGCTTCCGTTCATCGCATCCATTGTAATCGGAACGATCCAGCTGGGATCGACGGTCGATTATGCGATCCTTATGACAACAAAATATAAGGGCGCACGGATGTCCGGTCTCGGGAAGAATGAAGCGGTAGAATCTGCGCTTATGAATTCCATCAATTCCATCGTTGTCAGCGCGCTTTCCTTCTTTGCGGCTACGATCGGTGTCGGTATTTATTCGGATATCGATATGATCGGTTCGCTTTGCAGTCTGATGGCACGCGGCGCGATCATAAGTATGTTTGTAGTTATCCTGCTGCTTCCTGCAGTGCTGAAGCTTTGCGACGGACTGGTTGTAAGAACCACCTTCGGAATGAAGAGGGCGGTACTGGGAAGAAGGAACGGCAGAACCGGTCAGCTGAACGATTCTGAAGAAACATCTGTATCATAGAAAGTGAGGAATGTTATGAAGAAGAGATATATGAAACGAGTTATGGCATTGGTCCTGACCGGTGCGATCGTCCTTGGAATCGGCGGATACTCACCCAAGGAGAAGAAAGCAGAGTCAAACACATCTCTGGTGGGTCAGGAATCCTCTACGGAGGATGCCATTGAAATCGGAAATATGGTTGAGGCATCATTCCACTTCGATAAGATAAATGAAGGAGAAAAGGACGAAACCGTATATGCCATGGCGGATGCTAAGGGAAATGTGAATTCCGTTGTTGTCAGTGAGTGGCTGAAGAATTCCGATCAAAAGGATGTGATCGAGGACGAGAGTATCCTGACGGACATTGAGAACTTAAAGGGTGATGAGACATTTACCCGGGATGGAAACAAGATCACCTGGCAGGCAAACGGAAATCCGATCTACTATCAGGGTAAGTCGGATGAGGAGCTTCCGATCGGTGTCAAGGTCAGCTACAAGCTGGACGGCAAGGATGTGGAGCCCGCCGAACTTGCAGGTGCAAAAGGTAAGGTAACCATCCGGTTTGATTATGAAAACTATGCAAAGACAGGAGATGTATATGCTCCGTTCCTGATGGGAACCGGACTTCTTCTGGATGGTGAAAAGTTTTCCAATATCACCGTGACCAACGGACAGGTGATCGGTGACGGAAACCGGTTCATCGTGATCGGTATCGGAATGCCGGGAATGCAGGAGAATCTCGATCTGAAGATCGAAGGACTGGAATTCCCCTCATCTGTTGAGGTAAATGCGGATACGGATGATTTCAGCATGGATATGGCTCTTACATTTGCAGCTCCCATCGTTCTTCCGGATGATGTTGTGGAACTGAATGTGGATGATCTGAAAAAAGAGATCAATTCAAAACTGGCACAGTATAACAACGGCATGAGTGAGCTGGCAAAAGGAATCGCTGCATATACGGACGGCGTAGGTCAGCTGACCAATGGTATCGGTCAGGTCAGCAGCGGTGCAAACACCCTGAATAAGGGCGCGAAGGATCTGGATGACGGCGCAAAGAGTGCAAAAACAGGAGCAGACAAACTGGCAAACGGTGCAAACCAGCTGAATAATTCCGTAAAGGATCTGTCCCTTCCGAAGGTGGATGCGTCTTCGGCTGAGACAACGGATGAACAGAAAAAGGCTGCAACCGAGGCAATCCAGAAGTCGGTAGAAGATAAGGGTATTTCCCAAAAACAGGTTACGGATGCCATGACAAACGGCGTGAACTCCGCACTGTCTTCCGCACCTTCCTTCGGAAAACTGGCGAAGGACGGAATGACACAAAAGCAGCAGGAAGAAGTGATCAAGAAGGAAGCAGCGGCAGCAGGTAAGGCTTCGGTAACGGAAGATCTGAAAAAGCAGATTGCAAAGGATGCGGCTGCTGAGGGACAGAAGGCTGCGGAAGACCTGCAGGCGAATCCTGCGCAGGTGGTACAGTCTCCTGCATACCAGCAGGCATATGCGGCTGTAAAGGCGTCGGTTGAGGCACAGGCTTATCAGATCGCGATCATTCAGGCAATCATGGCACAGCAGGGCGTGGATGAGGATACGGCAAAGGGAATCTACGCACAGCTGTCAGATGCGCAGATCACACAATACAAGGGATATGTTGCCGACGCAGTAAATGCTTCGGTACAGAAACAGATGGATTCCATGCAGCCGGCACTGATCGGTGCATATGTTGCAGGTTACGGAACCGGTTACGGAACCGGTTACGGCATGGGTTACGGAACCGGCTACGGTACAGGTTATGGAACCGGTTACGGTACCGAGTACGGAAAACTTGCAAAGGAGTTCAAGGCATTTACGGATGCAATGGCCAAGAATCTGAAGAGCGGTCTTACCACAGCGATCACAACCATGTGCCAGGCATATGCCGAGGCAGGTGTAAACTACGGTGTGGATGAGACACTGAAGATCGTAAATGCAAAGCTTTCCGAGTTTGCTCCGAAGATCCAGCAGCTGAAGGATGCAACAAAGCAGCTGGCAGAGGGCTCCAGTCAGTTGAACGAGGGACTCGGAGATCTGGCAGACGGAACAGGTCAGCTGTCCAGAGGAACAAATCAGCTGAGTACCGGACTGAATCAGTTAAATACCGGAGCGGCACAGCTGAATGCCAACAGCGGCAAGCTGAAGGACGGTGCGAACCAGCTTCAGGATGCAACCTCGAAGATCGTAAATGCGGTTGAAAAAGAGGAAGTTAAACTGGAAGACCTCCGGGCAAAACTGGAAACGATCCGGAAGGCAGGAGAGCAGTATCGTACCTATGCAGGTTCAAGCAAGGATATGAAATGTAACGTAAAATACATCATTAAGACCGAGGGCGTTTCGGTTGATGAATAAAACAAAAAACAGTGCGGTGATGCAGATTTGCATTACCGCACTGTTTTAGTTAAATCCGAAGACTTTCTGGGTGATACCGTATCCGATCTTGATGATCTTCTGACCGGCTTTGGTCCGCATCTGGGCGCTCTTTCCGAGGAAGGTCTGGTTGACCTCCTTATACTGGTCCGGGAATTTGTATTTTAATTCCTTCCAGAGCATTCCCTTTTTCCGGAGAGCGGATTCCGAACCGTCCTTGGTAAGGAAGGCGGAGCAGATCATCATCATCATGGAAAGGTACTGACGCATATATTTCCGGAGCATCGGTTCTTCGATGTCCTTCAGCGGATGATCACGGACCATAAGACGGGTTACCTTGATCTGCTGGTCGATCCGTTTCATCATGACCTTTTCATTTACGGATTGATCCTCCCTGCCGATGAAGTAGAAGTAAAGATCCACATCCAGATAATACAGACGTTTCATATAGGGCAGGGGATGATATACATACAGGTTATCCACGTAAAATGTATGCTTCGGAAGCTTAAGACCGGTCTTCCTCAGAGCCTCGGTCCGGTAGATCACCGAATGCATCAGTATGTTTGACCAGGGCATGAAATGACCGATATCCTTCCAGGTGAAGGGAGTCCGGACCGGAAGCGCGCGGCGGTAGCCGATACGCTTCTTTTTCTTTTTTCCGGCTTTGTCATACACATAATCGGAGATGATCGTGTCATAAAGGGTGTTTGTCGCTTCGTTTTCAACCAGAAAATCAAGCACGGCATTCAGTGCCGTTTCACCCAGACGGTCATCCGAATCCAGAACCTTGAAGTATTTTCCCGTAGCGGCAGCGAGTCCTGCCATAACCGCGTCCCCGTGTCCGCCGTTTTCTTTATGGATGACACGGACCTTGTCCGGATATTCATCTGCATACCTTGCCGCAATTTCCGGTGTTTCATCCGTGGAACCGTCATCAACGATGATGATCTCCAGTTCCTCTCTTCCGATCAGGGCAGAAGAAAGTGCCCTGTCCATATATTCGGCAGAGTTAAAACAGGGAATTGCAATTGTGAGCAGTTTCATTTTCGTATTCATACTACGTCGCTTTCTGTCGAAACCTCGATCGGCGGTGCAGCCTTCTTTGCCTTCATATCCGGGATCAGATATACCGGAATGTAGAAGAGGATCGCACATCCGAATGCGGAGATTACATCGATGATGGAATGCTGTTTCAGGAACAGGGTGGAGCATATGATCGCCAGGGACAGGAGGCAGCAGAGCCACCGTGCCGCTTTATGGCGCTTCGCATGGGGACTCCGTACCACGGCTACGGCCACGGCAATGGAGTTGTATGCGTGAATGCTCGGCAGTACATTTGTAGGTGTATCCGTTGAATAAAGCTTCTGCACCAGATCCGTGAAAATGTTCGAACGCGTGAATTCCGTGGGGCGGAGCATCAGCTTGTTGGGATAAACGTAAGATACAATAAGAAATACGGTCATACCCAGAGCCAGATACCACGCAAGCTTCCGGAATCCTTCGGTGTCGAACAGGATGAATGCACCGACAACCACAACGATGTATAAAAACCAGAGATAGTACGGAATGATAAAATACTCCCAGAAGGGGATCATATCATCGACCGGACAGTGGATGATATGAAATGTAACGTCCGTCCTTTTCTCAAGCAGGTAAAAGCAGATAAAATAAACCGGAACATAGAATACCCACAGAACGTAAGTATGCTTCTTAATATATTCAAACAGGGTTTTCATGATCGGTTCCTTTCCTCGGCATTTTCAAAAGGGCATAGCATGCCCGTTTTTATGCCACTAATAATATATAGGAAAACTCGTCATATGTCAAAAGAAAAACTGGTTTAATCATATAACGATTTATGATACAATAGTGAACAGGTATTGGCAAACGCTTTGTTTGTTGAAGGAGGAGAAGGAATGGCTGAACAATTGTATGAGAATCGGGAGTTGTCATGGCTGAAATTTAATGAGCGTGTCCTGGAGGAGTCTGAGGATGAGCGTACACCGCTCTGTGAACGCCTCAGCTTTATTTCTATTTTTCAGACAAATCTGGATGAATTCTTTATGGTCCGCGTGGGATCGCTGCATGATGAAATGCTGCTGAAGGATAATCCGAAAGAGAATAAAACCAAAATGACGGCAGAGGAACAGCTGGAAGCAATCCGTGAGCGTGTAAAGGAGCTGACGAAGCGGAAGGACATTTCCTATGCGAATCTGATGGGAAAGATGGAGGGGGAGAATATCCATCTCATCAATTTCGGAAAACTGGATGAAAAACAGGGCTCTTATCTGCAGTCGTATTTTGAACAGGAGATCATGCCGCTGCTTTCCCCGATCACGGTCAGCAAGAAACGGCCGTTCCCGTTTATCAAGAATAATGAGATCTGTGCGGTTGCGGTTCTGACACCGAAGAACAGCAAGGCAAAAAGTCCGAAGACCAGGATCGGTATCGTTCCCTGCAACAACGGAATGTTCCGCCGCCTGATCCAGATCCCGGGATCCAAAGGATATTTCATGCTGGCGGAGGAACTGATCCTGCATTTCCTGCCCAGTGTATTCCAGGGATATAACATCGTAAGTAAGTCGCTGATCCGAGTGACCAGAAATGCGGATATCGATGCGGATAAAGTCTATGACGAAGAACTGAATTACCGTGACCATATGGCAGAGGTGATCAAGCAGAGGGGCAAGCTGACACCGGTCCGTATGGAATATACCAGGGATCTGGATAAGCAGGTGCTGACCCAGATGAAGAACTTCCTGAAGATCGACAAGGACATGATTTTCAAGACCAAGTCTCCGCTGGATCTGTCCTTTGTCTTTGATATTCAGGATATCCTCCGGCATAAATCGGAGCTGTTCTATGAAAAGAGGATCCCGCAGAAATCCTCCATGCTGGATGAGACAAAGCCGCTGCTCCCGCAGATCGCAAAGGGAGACAAGATGCTTTCCTATCCGTATGAGAGTATCCGTCCGTTCCTGAATATGCTGACGGAAGCGGCAAATGATCCGGATGTTGTTTCCATCAAGATGACACTTTACCGTCTGGCAAAACACAGTAAGGTGATCGGTGCCCTGGTGGAGGCTGCCGAGAATGGAAAAGAAGTTGACGTGCTGGTTGAGCTGAAGGCACGTTTTGATGAGGAGAATAATATCGGCTGGTCCCGTATGCTGGAGTCCTCCGGCTGCCACGTGATCTACGGACTGGACGGTCTGAAGGTCCATTCCAAACTGTGCCTGATCACCCGGAAGACCAAGAAGGGTGTGCAGTATATCACCCAGATCGGAACCGGAAATTATAATGAATCCACAGCCCGTCTGTACACGGATATCTGTCTCATGACCGCAAATGAAAAGATCGGAACCGAGGCGGCACGCGTATTCCAAGCACTTTCCATGGGTGAGGTGGTAAAGACAACGGAGCATCTTCTCGTGGCACCCAAGTGTCTGCAGAATAAGATCATCGAGAAGATCGAGAATGAGATTCAGATCGTAAAGGACGGTGGTGAGGGATATCTTGGTTTTAAGCTGAATTCCCTTACGGATAAGAAGATCATCGACAAGCTGATCCAGGCATCAAAAGCCGGCGTGAAAATTGAAATGGTGATCCGGGGTATCAACTGTCTCCGGACCGGTGTTCCGGGAAAGACGGATCATATCCGTACCGTATCCATCGTGGGACGGTACCTGGAGCATTCACGGATCTACATTTTCGGAAAGGGATCCAGGGAGGAAATGTACATTTCCTCGGCAGACTTCATGACCAGAAATACCGTGCGTCGTGTGGAGGTTGCCGTACCGATCTACGACAGTAAACTGAGGGATTCACTTCGTTCCATGTTCCGGACACAGCTGGCAGACAATGTGAAGGCCAGGGAGCAGAGACCGGACGGAAGCTACACCTATGTAACGCATGAGGAACCGCTGATCAATGCGCAGGAGGAACAGTACCTGCAGGCCTATGAGGCAGTCGGGAACTCCGTGACGAAGGGAACCGACGGGGCAGAGGAAGTATAAAGACGTAAAGTGAAAAAGAAGAAGAACCGTAAATTTAATATCAGCATGAGAACCTTCCTTATCGTGTCAGAGCTGCTGCTTACCGTTCTGGTCATTACAGGGGTTGCGATCGGTATCATTTATTTTACAGGCAGGGTATCGTCGCAGAATCTTCTGGATGAAACGGAGAAGCAGGCGGAACGTCTGGCGGATCAGATCGCACTGCATCATTTTCAGCTGCAGTCCGAGAAGAATACGCTGGATGCGGATATTTCCGAAACTGCTTTTCTGGCGCAGGGAAGGATTCTTGTCGTGGACCGGGATTACCGGATCCGGAAGGATACATTTTCCTTCCAGCAGAACACCCATATCATCAGTGAAAATGTGATGGCCGTCATGAACGGCGAAAAGAAGAAGGTCTGCTGGATCCGTAATTCGTATGCGGAGGTTCTGCTTCCGATCGTAGACGAAGACAGGGAGATCATCGGCGTGATCGTCTCCACGGCTTCCACGAAGCAGATCGAGACATCACATTCCACGATCGTAAAGTATACCCTGATCGTATCCGGGATTGCCCTGGCGATCGCTCTCATCGCGATCCTCAGTCTCTCCGGAATATCCGTACGGGGCCTTCGGAGTATGAACCGGCGGATCGCCTACATTTCCGAGGGGAATCTGGAAGAGAAGCTTCCGGAAAAGGGCTTCCGGGAAACCCGTTATCTGGCGAAGAACTACAACGGGGTCATTTCACAGCTGGCGGATATCGACCACTCCAGACAGGAGTTCGTTTCGGATGTGTCCCATGAGCTGAAAACCCCCATTACCTCCATGAAGGTTCTTGCGGAGTCTCTTCTGCAGAATGAAAATGCATCCACGGAGGATTACCGTGAATTCATGTCGGATATCGTGGATGAGATCGATCGGGAAACGAAGATCATAAATGACCTGCTTGCCCTGGTTAAGACGGATAAGCAGAACGCGGTAATGAATTATTCCGAGGTAAATATCAACCAGCTGATCGATGTGATCATGCGCCGTGTGACACCCCTTGCAAAAGCCAGAAACATCGAGCTGACGTATGAGAGTTACCGTGAGGTGACGGCGATGGTGGATGAAGTGAAGCTTTCACTTGTCATTTCCAATCTGGTGGAGAATGCCATCAAATACAATGTGGACAACGGCTGGGTAAGGATCACGCTGAATGCGGATCATAAGTATTTCTATATCAAGGTTGCGGATTCCGGAGTCGGTATTCCGGAGGATGAGAAGGACCGTGTATTTGAACGGTTCTATCGTGTAAGTAAGGACCGGAGCAGGGAGACCGGCGGTACGGGTCTGGGACTTGCCATCGCCCGTTCGGCCATCAATGCACACGGCGGAACGATCCGCCTTTACAGTGAATCCGGAAAGGGCACTACATTTACGGTAAGACTTCCGCTTTCCAGAGAGATGGATCCGGATCAGGATGAGACGGGAGAGATTTCCGAAGACAGCGGAGAAAAACGGAGTGAGGATCAGTGAAAAGACATTTCGGTATGAAACTGAATAAAGTGAAATGCGGAACGCTTGCACTGGTGTTTGTTCTGCTTTTATCCGGATGCGGAAAAAAGGAATCGATCATCACGGAAACCGTGATCGATCAGGTTGATTCGAAGATCTCAGACGGACGGGGCATCACGGTTTACAGGGTGGAAAACCGTACGGTTGTTGCATCGGACGAAAAGTTTCAGCCGAAACAGCCGGATTCCGTGGCAGTATCCCTTGAGGAAACAATGGCAATCCTGCCTTTGGTAGACGGTGTGAAGTTCATGGGATATTCCATGTCCGAGAACAATGCGGTAACGCTTCAGTTTGAGGTGGCGGATTCCGTCAGCAGGGAAAGTCTGCTGCTGGGAAAAGCGGCGGTCATAAGTACATTGGAACAGATCCCGGAAATCGGTGTCATGACCATTTCCGTGCAGAATGAAGCAGGCAAGGTTCTGGACGAGGAGTCCTACGGAAAGAATTCATTTTATTATTATGATGATGTGATTCCGACCGGACAGAATACCGGACAGATCCGGCTTTGCATACCCAATGAGAAGAGGGATGCGCTGGAGGATAACTATCTGATGGTTACGCTTCAGTCGGACGTTTCGGTTGAAGAAGAGGTGGTCCGCCAACTGCTGGACCGCGGGGCATTCCGGGGCGAAACACAGCTGATCAGTATTTCCGTGACACAGGGCGTGGCTTATGTGGATCTTACGGATCACTTTGAAACGGATGCGGATGAAATGGCGGTCTATTCGCTGGTAAACAGTCTATGTGCACTTCCGCACATTAAAAGTGTGCTGATACTGATCGAAGGGGAAAAACGGGATCTGATCGGCGGCGTGGATACGCATGTTCCGCTTGGCTATACGACGAAGTAAAAAGGATAGAAGTAAGGCAATACCGAAAAGAGAAAACAAAGGAACAAAGAATGCTGACAAATGAAAAACGGAATATAAGACAGAACGGATGACAGGAAAGGCGACTGAATGAAGAGACCACTTCTTACGGTTCTGGGCGTGTTCCTTTTGGGGGAACTCACCGGACAACTGATGGAAAAAGGGATCATATATTGTTACGGAACAACCGGGATCCTGGCGGGAATTCTTTGGGGAAGCAGCAAAAGGATCACGGCAGAAGGAAAAGAAAGAAGCAACAGGCAGATTGCAAAGAAAAAATTGCGATTTTGCTTGTTGCTTCTTTTTCTTTTTGGCCTTGGTTTCCTCTGGAATTACGGGGTGAGGCAACAGGCATTAACAAAGGAGGCAGGCTTGGAGGAGGCCTCGCTGACGGGACAAAGCATAGGGGTAGAAGGAATCGTGATCTCCGCTTCGGAGTATAGCGTAATCCTGGATGCCGGAGATACGAAACTAAAGGTGATCTCTGATGTAAGTCCGGATCTTAGCCCGGGGGATAAGGCGTGTTTTTCCGGAACCGTGGAACGGATTCCGGAGGCGACAAATCCCGGAGCATTTGATACAAGGGAATATATGGAGAGTGAAGGAGTACACTGGCAGATGTCTGCGGAAAAACTGTCCGGATATAGGGAAGGAGAAGACGGAGTCCGGAGTTTTCTGTATCACGTGAAGGAATCCGGGAAGGAAAAACTGATGGCACTTCTGCCGGAAAAGGAAGCAGGGATCCTTTCGGCCATGCTCCTGGGGGATAAGTCGGATCTGGATCCGGAGATAAAGGAACTCTACCGGAGAAACGGGATTGCACATGTGCTTTCGATCTCCGGATTGCATGTTTCACTGATCGGAGCAGCGGTTCTGTTTCTGCTTGGAAAACTGAAGTTCTCCAAACGTGCGGCATCCATCCTCACCATTCTGATCCTTCTTTTCTACGGGATGCTGACCGGATTTCCGCCGGCAACGCTGCGTGCGGTTCTTATGATAACATCCGTCAGTCTGGCGGGTGTTTTCCGGAGGGTGTCGGACCTTCCGACTGCAGCGGGCGGCGCGCTGTTTCTTATTCTGATCCTGCAGCCCTACCGTGTGACCTCTGCGGGGATGCTGATGAGCTTTCTTGCCGTTGCGGGTATCTATACCGGAGGGCTGGTCTACCGCGGGATCTTCGGAAGGGAACGCTTTCTTTTCCTTCCCCTCCGGCTTCGTTCGCCCTTTAAGAAACTGACGGGAACCCTGCTTTGCGGTTTTATCCTTCAGGTGTTTCTGCTTCCGGTTCTCCTCAGGGATTATTATGCTTTTTCTCCGTATTCAACCCTGCTGAATCTGATTGTGGTCCCGCTTCTCACCGTAGCCATCGCAGGGGGCGCCCTCGGACTATTTCTGTCATTCCTGCCCGGATTTCTTCCGGCTGCACAGGTTGTGATACAGCCCTGCAGGTGGATCCTGGGATTCTATGAATGGCTCTGCCGCAGGATGACACAGGTTCCGGGGCATGAGATCATCACCGGTCATATCGATACGGTGGAAATGATGATCATGATCGCTATCATACTTCTTATTTTCTGTCTGCTGTATCGCCGGTTGAACAGGCGAAGAAATATAAGAGCAGACAGAAAAGAAAACGGAAAGAAAACAGGAAAAAGGTATCTTCCGGAATATCTGGCGGTGCTTCTTGTTTCGGGACTCCTGCTGTTTGTTATGGCAGGTTATGCCACTTTGAAAAACCGGCTGCAGGGCCGGATCGTATTCCTTGACGTGGGACAGGGCGACGGATGTATCGTTCATACCGGAGACGGGACAAATATGCTTTTTGACTGCGGTTCCTCCTCCGTGGAAAATGTGGGAACGAAAACACTGATCCCTGCACTGCGGTATTACGGGATCACATACATCGATGCGGTTTTTATCTCACATACGGATGAAGATCATGTGAACGGGATTCAGGAACTGTTGGAATCCGGGGAATCATATGGTATAACGGTTGCATGTGTTGTCTTTGCTTCGGGAACGGAAATGGATGAAAACGGAGAGAAGCTTCTCCTCGCGGCAGGGAAGTGTAATGCGGAAATTCATTTTCTCGGACAGGGAGACTCCTTTTGCCGGGGTTCCACAGAGGTCAGGATCCTGCTGCCCGGGGCAGGAGAAACCGGCAGCGGGAATGATCATTCGCTGGCGGCGAAGCTGAGTACTCCCGGGTGCTGTGTCTATTTCACGGGAGATCTGGGTGCTGAAAGAGAAAGGGAACTGGCCGCTTACATCCGGCAAAACAAACCGGGAGATGAAGAGTTGCAAATCCTGAAGGTGGCACATCATGGATCGGGATTTTCTTCGGATCAGACATTTTTACAAACGCTGGAATGCAGTGTGGCGGTTATATCCTGCGGAAGAAAGAACCGTTACGGACATCCCCATAAAGAGACTCTGGAACGATTGGAGTCCTGTGGATACCGGATATACAGAACGGATAAGAACGGAGCGGTCATCATCCGGTTGCGCTGAAAATCTGACATATACCGGGGGGATAATGAAAAGAATTATCCGGGATTCGTGAAAATTGCGTGAAAACCCCGACGATAACAGGAATCGGGATTGTATCTTTCCCGCGGTTTTTGTATAATATTTAGTTGGGGGTCAAAAAAGGAAAAAGGGTATTTTGACCCACGACGGAAGAGTTATGATTTGATTTTCAAACAGGGGAGAAAAATCAAGAGAGGGATCGGAAACGAATGGCGCGTGGTAAACTGAAAAAAGGAATTCTCGGAACTACGGTACTTACGTTGATGGGTGGTATGCTGTTTACACAGCTTCCGGAAAAAATGATTGGCGGATCGACGATGCTGACAGTAGAAGCAGGCTCGGTCTATAACGGTTTTGATACGGTTGACGGGGTTACTTATTATTATGTGAATGGAAAGAAATGGTACCTTACAAGATATGAAGGTTCCAAGATGTATTTCTTTGACGGCGATACAGGTGCACAGAAGCAGGGCTGGGTGGACTACGCCGGAAGAACATATTATTTCAATGTATCAACTACTCCTTCATCCCGGTGTGCTGTCACCGGTATGAAGGTTTTTGAAGGGAATGCGTATTATTTCGACAAATCCACATTCGAGCTTTATAAAAATATGTGGTTTGAAGTGGTTTCCGGCGGCGCAAAGTACTATGCCCAGGAAAACGGTGCCCTGGCCTGTGGCCTGACCAAGATCGGTGATGACTGGTATTACTTTAATTCATACCGTGAAATGCAGACCGGCTGGCAGACGATAGACAGTAAGAAGTATTACTTTGCCGATGACGGGATCATGAGAACCGGCTGGCAGACCATTGAAGGGAAGAAGTATTATTTCGGTACGGACGGGATCATGCGGACCGGTACACAGGAATTCGACGGATACCGGTATGTATTTGCATCCACCGGAGAGCTTAAGTCTTCCGAAAAGCTTTCGGATCCGGTGGTGGAGGATCCGCCGGCGCTGATCATCAACAGCTGGTATCAGGAAGACGGAAAAACCTGCTACAATGACGGAAACGGTAATAAGGTGACCGGATGGAACCGGATTGACGGGAATTATTATTATTTCTCGAACCAGGGGTACATGCAGACCGGATGGATCACGGTATCCGATAATTCCTATTATCTCGGAACAGACGGTATCCGGTTTGAAGGTTTCCTGACTCTGGGCACGGATCATTACTATTTGCAGCCGGGAACCGGTATCATGCAGAAAAACTGGGTCGAGATCGATTCAAAGCTGTACTGTTTCGATTCGAACGGAAAAGCAAAGACCGGCTGGCACCAGAGAGGCGGAGTGACCTACTACCTCAGCTCCACCGGTTATGCCATGACCGGCTGGCAGCGGATCGAAGGAAAGAAATATTATCTCGGTACGGACGGAGCGAAACGTACAGGGTTCCAGACGATTGACGGTAAGGAATATTATCTGGGTGAGGACGGCGCCATGGTGACCGGTGAGATCGTCCTTGGTGATTATAAATATGTCTTTGCGGATTCAGGTGAGTTGATCTCAAAAACGGAAGTGGGAACCGAGCCCCAGAACCCGGATCCCCAGAACCCGGATCCCCAGAACCCCGGGCCGCAGGATCCGGATCCGAAAAACGGCTGGATCACGGAGGACGGAAAAACATATTTCTATGAAAATGATGTACGCCAGACCGGATGGCAGTGGATCGACGGACAGAAATACTATCTGGGACAGGACGGGGCAAAACAGACCGGATTCCTGACCATTGAAGGAAAAGAGTATTATCTGGGTGAAGACGGTGCGATGGTGACCGGTACCGTCCAGATCGACGGTTTTGTCTATACATTTACGGAGAACGGAGAAGAGATTTCGAAAGAGCCTGTTACACCGCTGGTTCCGACTACCGGAGGATCCTCGAAGCCGGTGAAAAACGGCTGGGTTGAGGAAGACGGGAAGAAATACTATTACATAGACGATGCGAAGGTTACCGGTAAAAAGAAGATCGGAAATTACTTCTATTACTTCGATGCAAACGGAGTGATGAAGACGGGAAAGATCAAGATCGGTTCTTATTACTTTTATTTCAATCCTACCCAGGGGACAGCGTATGGCCGGATGAAGACAGGAAAGATCAAGATCGGTTCCTATTATTACTACTTCAATCCCACAGAGGGAACGGCGTATGGCCGTATGAAGGGCGGGAAGATCAAGATCGGTTCTTATTACTTTTATTTCAATCCTACCCAGGGGACAGCGTTTGGCCGTATGCTGACCGGGTGGCGGCCCATCGGGAAAAAGAAGTATTACTTCAATCCCACCCAGGGAACGGCATATGGTCGTATGAAGACAGGAAAGGTTAAGATCGGTTCCAAGTACTATTACTTTAATCCGGCAGACGGGTCGGCGTGTGGACAGATGCAGACCGGCTGGAAAACCATCGGGAAGTATAAATACTACTTTAAGTCCAACGGAGTGATGGCGTCCAACGAGTATGTGAAGGGATGCCGTATCAATGCGAACGGAACATGGACCTATAAGGCAAAAGCCTCCTGGAAAACCACAAAAGCCGGCCGCAGGTATGTGGATACCAAGGGCTGGTATGCAAAGAGCGCGACGTGGACGATCGACGGTAAGAAGTATAAGTTCAATGCAAAAGGCTATGTGGTGAAATAACAAAGAGGACGGAATCGAAAGGATCATATTATGAGAAAAAATATCAGTCGATGGAGTATAGGTCTGGCGGGTGTCCTGCTTTGCGGAGGGATTCTTTTTACACCGCTTTCAAATGTGGTTCTGCCGGAACAGGGCAGCTCCATCTGTGAGGCACAGACACAGAACGGATGGGAAACCGTTGACGGGAAGACATACTACTATGTAAACGGTAAGAAGACGTATCTTACATATCGTTTGAACGGAAAACTGTATTTCTTTGACGGGGATACGGGTGAGCAGAAGACAGGGTTTGTTACATACGGAATCAACACTTATTATTTCCAGCCTTCTTCAACACCGACTTACCGTTATGCAGTGACGGGTTCGAAGGTTATAAACGGAAAACTGTATTTCTTCTCGGATGAAGGCGCCATGGAAAAGAATATGTGGCACTACTCCGGAGACAAAAGAATGTATATGACAAAAGACGGTTCTGCTGCGGTTGGCTGGACGAAGATCGGAACAAAGCAGTATTATTTTGATCCCCAGACGGCGGACATGAAGACCGGATGGCTTACGATCGGGAGCAAGAAGTATTATCTCGGAGCCGATGGTGTCATGGTGACGGGAAAGAAGACCATCGGCGGAAAGGTATATGAGTTCGACAGCAACGGGGTATTAAAAACCTCCGGCTCCTCCGTTACCCCCACACCTGCCGTGAAAAACGGCTGGCAGAAGATAAACGGCAAATGGTATTACTATGTAAAAGGGAAAAAGGTGACCGGCTGGAAGCAGATCAGCAAGAAATGGTATCTCTTCAAATCAAACGGAGTAATGGCATCCAATGAATATGTGAACGGATACTGGCTGAACAAGGATGGCAGCTGGACCTACAAAGCGAGAGCCTCCTGGAAGAAGGTCAGCGGAAAATGGAAATATGTTGATACGAAGGGCTGGTATGCAAAGAGTACCACCCTGAAGATTGATAACAAGAGTTATTCATTTGATGCAAAAGGGTTTATGAAGTAGAGAAGAACTGTTGCGGAGCGTATATCTTAGCGGGAATCTTCCCGCAATGAGAGAAAAAATACTTGACGAACCGGAGACAGAATGCTAATATTACTGGGTGCGTTATTTTGATGATTGATTCCACATGCCCGGCTTTTCGAAGCTGACCGTGTCTTGGCTAAATGGAATCCGTTACATATACTATTTATTCATGTTTTATGGAGGGAAAAAGCTTTGGCTAACATCAAATCAGCAAAGAAAAGAATTCTTGTAACAAAGAAGAAGGAACTGAGAAACAAGTCTGCAAAGTCTAAGATCAAGACTCTTGTAAAGAAGGTTGAAGCTGCAATCGCAGAAGGAAACAAGGCAGATGCAGAGGCAGCACTGAAGGTGGCTATCTCCGAGATCAGCAAGGCTGCATCCAAGGGTATCTTCCACAAGAATACTGCAGCACGTAAGATTTCCAGACTGACACTGGCTGTCAATAAGCTTGCGTAAGCTTATCCCGGACAGGGATGTAAATGAACTTCATGAAGTGGCTGTTGCACTTTGGTGCGACAGCCGCTTTTTTTGTTACGCTTTGGTGCGACAGAAATGTGATAAAACTTTACCTCTTTGGTTAAATTTGATATAATTATTCCATGAATTTTGATATTTTATCATAAAATATATGGAATGGGAGGAGAACAAATGAAAAAAGTAAGAAGAGCCATTGCGATATTGCTTGCGTTTTTCATGACCATTACCGTATTCCGTCTGGATGTCCATGCGGAACCGGTGAAAACGGGGATAGTACAGTTCCGTTTGAATGGTGGTGAGTACACATATGATGCAGGCGAAAAGATTCATAAGATCGAATGGGAAACCGGATACAAGCTTCAGATCAGCGGGGTAGAAGGTGCGGCCGACGTGGATGGAGGCGGAATGCTGAACTTCCGTGATCTGGAAGAGGGCACTTCCCTTGTATTCAAGGTAAATGAGATCCCGGCAGAGGGGGCACTTCCGAAGATTTTTGTGGGATCCGCACAGGGAACATGGGATGATAATAATTCCTGTACTTACAGTGTTGTATATCCCGAAAACAATCAGATCGAGGTTTATCTGCAGTTTTCATCAGGAGAAGAGCCGGTGGATCCGGAAATAGAAGAGGGAATCCTGAAGCTTCTCGGACATGACGGGCAGGGAAATACGGCATCATGGCAGGACGGCTGGTTTGTTTATGAGAGCGGATTCAGTATCAGGATGCAGGTTGGTGAAGGCGACTCGGCAGTGTCCGGCAGCCTGGATGGCGCAGGAGATCTGGTATTCTTTAGCGTGCCTTCGGGTACAAAAGTCCTGATCGAGTATCAAAGACCGGAAGGTGATACGGAGACAAATGTTACGCTGCTTCGGAATCAGACGGTTACCGAGTATTTTTCGGATGAGAATCAATTTGCGTTTGATGCAAGATTTACCGAAAATGTGAATGAGATCATGTTTGAACCGGAATTCGGTAATGATACTCCCGCAGCTACGGGAACGATCCTTTTTAATCCGGCAGGCGGAACCCTTGATGGTGACTGGTTCGTATACAATAACGGAGTGAAGATCCTTTTCAGAGTCGGAGAAGGAGAATCCGGAATTACGGTTGAAACGGATCCGGGTAATAATGTGGTATACAGCAATGTTCCTTCGGGAGCAAAGGTTTCCGTTCAGTATCAGATGGGTGATCAACCGGTTTCAAAGGTTTATCTGATGCGAAGTGTAGGACAGGGAGAAGGTGCCCGGGAGGAATTCAGTGATGAAAATTCATATGTCCGGGAAGAAGCATTCAGCAGCGAATGCAGTCTGGTCCAGTATACACCGGGATTCGAGCAGGGTGATCCTCCGCAGCCGCCGAAGGAGAAAGGATACCTTAATTTTGTTTGTCTGGAAGAAACCGGGGTTGGCGGAGATGTATATTTCAAACTGAATAACGACACGGAGTTCCGTGGGGCCTGGGATGCTGAAAATGAAAAGTACGCACCGGTGGATCTTACGGATGTGAATTCGATCACCGTACGCTTTAAACCGGCGGATACTTACTCGCTGGACGAGTATCGCGGGGTTAAACTCTGGGTAAATAATGAGATCGTTAAGGAGTATTATGAGGAGGATGTTTCGGACTTCCTGGGTAATGACGGCGTGAAGTTTGATATCGCAACCATTCTGGCAGGATACGATGATCCAAGTGACCTGATCCTTTCGCTGGAATTCGGTTTTCGTGCTCCGCAGCCTCAGCCGTATTTTACATTCGGGATCACGGTAGGCGGTGAGCATATCACGGCGCTGGATTACAGGGTTTTTGATCAGGAAACGTCTTCCTGGAGCGAATGGAAGGATATAAGAGAGAGTATGCGGATCACCGAACCGCTTACTTGCGGACAGAAGTTCGGTGTAAGACTCAGTCTGGAGGACGGATACTCTGTTGATCCCAATAATCTGTTTGTGAAATATCAGGATCAGAAGAGAGCAAGCAGACATATTTACTGGGAATTGGATGACAGTGCGGTTCCGGATCCGGAACAGACCGAAGAAGTGATCGGTATGCTGACAGGGGAGAACGGTTATACATTTACCTTTGAACCGGATCAACAGATCTACGATATGCCTCATCCGGAAGAAACGTGGATGGCCATGCAGATCACCCTGATCCGTGCGTTTGATGAAACCGTAAAGATTTACGGCTGGGGAAATGAATATGATCATTCCGCAAGCGTACATCTGGATAATCTGATCCCGAAACTGAATTTTGAATTTGACCAGTTTTACTTCAATGAAAACAGTGTTCCCGGTGCCGTTGCAGCCCAGTCTGCAGCAGAAACCGGCTGTGTTGAGATGGGAGGATATAAGGACGGATCGGAACCGAATATCCTGACCTTCAGAACGTTGGATCCGTCGGAGATCCTGGGGATTTATGTTACAGCAGGAAAACTCGAGAATCCCACCATGGAGGATTTTACGGCAGAAATGCTGGTGAAGCCGAATGAAGAAGGACGTTATACCGTAGAACTTGAACCGGCAGAGTGCTATACATTTTATGCGAAGCTTGCGGATCCGGTGAAGGTATGTATCGGCTGGAGTACAAATCCGTCAGATGAAGGAAAAGATTATTATGTCGGTGGCGGAAATGTGTTCGTGGAACGCATTACGCGTAAAGGTAAGGTTCTTCTGGAAGATGCGGACCGGGACGGTGTCTACGAAATAGATCTTACGCAGGATCCTGCTTCGGAGGTGTCTGTCGATGATGATCCGGAATACTCCTATAAGCAGGTCAATGTCCTGAACGGCGATGAAGTAATGCTCAGGCTGGTTCCGTTCTATGGCTATCAGATGGTTCAGTCGGATTTCGGAGACGCCGTCATGAGGACAGAGGAAAATGCATGTACATTTACCTTTGAGATGCATGGAAACAACGTTCATTTTTCTGCCTCATTCAAACCGGCGGAAAATGAGGTGCTTCTGGATGATGACAATTCCCTCAAGGATGCGGAATTCACTCTTCCCGAGGATATGGAGCTTCCGGGTTCCGTCTGCATGGGAGTGAAAGAAGTAGAACTCAGTGGGGAAGAAGCAAGCGCTGCAAGAAAGGAAGTTGTTTCCGGTACGGAAGATGAAGTGCTTCAGGTATTCGATGTCAATATGGTGAATTTCCAGAATAAGGGAAATGAGAAATCCTATGTTGAGTCTTACCGGAATCATTCGGTGGACAGGAACTTCTGGTATAACGAAGTGACGGACCTGGGTGAAAAGACAGCGAAGGTTTCGCTCTCTCTGTCAGAGGCTTCTAAAGCACGGATGATGAACGATAGTGAATACTATATAATCCGTGAGCATGTAGTGGACGGACGCAGTGAATATCAGATGCTGGATGCAGATTATGCTGACGGGATCCTTACCTTTGATACTGACAAATTCTGTAATTTCATGCTGGTTCAGAAAAACGGTTTTTGGACAATAGACGGTAAGAGGTATTACTATCGGGACGGCAAGAAGGTGATCAATAAGATCATAAAGGTCGAAAACGCCAGCTACTACTGCGGAGCAACCGGTGAGATCCAGACAGGCTGGCAGACGATCGGGGATAACAAGTATTATTTCGCTGCAAACGGTATCATGAAAACCGGAAAGGTGAAGGTTGGAAGCTTTTACTATTATTTCGCTGCAAACGGTATCATGAAGACCGGAAAGGTGAAGATCGGTAATTATTACTACTACTTCAGTCCGGCTGCAAAGACGCTGGGGCAGATGCAGACAGGCCTGCAGACGATCGGCAAAAAGAAGTATTACTTCAGTCCGGCCACCAAAACACTTGGTCAGATGCAGACAGGCTTGCAGACGATCAGCAAAAAGAAGTATTACTTCAGTCCGGTTACCAAGACACTTGGTCAGATGCAGACAGGCTTGCAGACGATCAAACAAAAACGGTATTATTTCGCTGCAAACGGAATCATGAAAACCGGAAAGGTGAAGATCGGAAGCTTTTACTATTATTTCGCTGCAAACGGAATCATGAAGACCGGAAAGGTGCAGATTGGGAAGTATTATTATTACTTCAGCACGGCAACCAAGACACTTGGTCAGATGCAGAAGGGTTGGCAGAAGATCGGAACAAAACAGTATTACTTCAGTCCGGCCACCAAGACATTCGGTCAGATGCAGACCGGCTGGCTGAAGGTGGGAACAAAGTATTATTATCTCAGCCCTGCAGCCAAGACACTTGGTCAGATGCAGACCGGCTGGCTGAAGATCGGAACAAAATGGTATTATTTCCTTGGTACGGGTGCTATGGTGACAGGTACCAGAAAGATCGGAACAAAAACTTATAAGTTTAACAGTTCAGGAGTCTGCCTGAATAAGTAAAGCTGATAAGTAAAAGGAAATAAGTAAAGTGAAACAAACAAAAAAGCGGTTTCTCATCAAGAATGGGAAACCGCTTTTACAGTTCTAATAAGGTAAGGATCAGCCGCTCCAGTGCGTTCCGGTCGGACAACTGTCCGGTCTTTATGGAATAGTCGGCGGTGAGGCATGCATCACAGGCATCCAGCAGCTGCTTTTTGGAATAGGACAGAGCCTGGGTCTGATATTTCTTCAGGAAGAACGGCGGAAAACCTGCAATCCTGGCCATGGATTCCTTTGGAGTGCCGTCATCTGACATTTGCGCCACCTGAACCAGTAGCTGATACTGACGGGAGATTAGATAGAGGATCTTCATGACCGGCTCCCTGAGATTCAGCAGATCGGTGTATAGCTGCAGGGCTTTGCTCCGGTTTTTTCCGGAAATGGCATCCACCAGCTCGAATACTTTATCCTCGATCACGGACACGGAAATGGCTTCCACATCGGTAATACGGATGGAATCCTTTTCCAGGGTGTAGCTGATCAGCTTTTCGGTTTCGGCCGACAGCGTCTGCATATCCATGCCCACTGCAGCCATAAGCCGCTGCGGAACCGCTTTTTCGATCTTCTTTCCTGTTTCGGAGAGCCTTCCGGTGATCCATGAGATCAGGGTGGCTTCATCCGGTGTGTCAAAGGAAAATGCACCGCCGGCCTGGTCGAATTTCTTATACAGGCGGCCGCGCTTATCTACGGCTTTTGTAAGCCCCGTACTTTTTTCAACATCCGGTTCCACGAAGATGAGAACCGAGGTTTCGGGAAGGTCGTCCAGTCCGTCGGTCAGTTCATCCACGGACTTCGTGAAGAATCCGCTGCCTTCCACAAGTACCACCCGTCGTTCTGCCAGAAACGGCATGGTCCGGGCATCACTCAGGATTGTGGGGATGTCGGCGGACGAACCCTGATAGGTGGTGAAATTCATGGTGTCCCCGTCATTTACAAGCTTGGAAAGAAGCATGGCTTTATACTGAAGAAGAAGATACCGTTCACTGCCGTATAACAGGTACAACTGATGGAAGGTGTCTTCATCCAGTTCTTTTTTCAGTTGTGCGAATCCACGTCCGGCTGCTTTCTTCGGCGGCATATCTGGCTCCTTCTTCTTTCGATGTTCAAACGGTTTGTGTTTGACTTAACCATTCTACCATACGTTTTTTTGAGCCGCAACCAAAGACGGAACAAAAGAGGTAAGGTTCGGACTCCTGAGGATGACAGGGCATGAGAGAAGGAAATTGTTTGTTGAAACTCATACCTTCAGATGGTAAAATATAAGGGACTGTTTGAGGTCGGCAAAAACCAACGACGGGAAGGTGCCCGTCGGGGATCAGGAGGGGTATTACATGGATGAAAGACTGCATAACTGGGTCAACTGGATACTTTATGATGAGTTGATCGACGGGAAGATCAACGCTCCGAAGCATCTGCTCGGAAATCATGATTTTGGGGACGGACAGGTGATCACCTGCTACAAGCCGCATTCTTCCGGCGTTTCTATCAAAACACCCACAGGAAAAACTCTTACTCCGATGAAGAAGATCGGAGAAGAAGGATTCTATGGTCTTTATTTCCCAAAGAAAAAATTCAATGGAAACAAGTATCATTTTGTAACAGAATATTACGACGGAACCTCCGTGGAAACCGCTGACTGCTACAGCTTTGCCGGGCAGATCACGGACTATGATGCATATCTTTTCGCAGAGGGAAAGAATTACGATATTTATAATAAAATGGGTGCGCATCCCATGACGATCGATGGGGTAAAGGGTACATACTTTGCGGTATGGGCCCCGGATGCCAGACGTGTTTCGGTTGTCGGTGATTTCAATATGTGGGACGGCGCGCTGAATCCCATGCAGATCCATCCGGCATCCGGTATCTATGAACTGTTTATCCCGGATGTTCTTCCGGGAGCTGTCTATAAGTTCCAGATCCTGACACGTTACGGTGAGATCCTCTTCAAGGCGGATCCGTACGGAAATCAGGATCAGGTACGTCCGGACAATGCAAATGTTGTTGCCGACCTTTCCTATAACTGGAAGGACAGCGCATGGATCGAGAAACGGAAGAAGCTGGACCGGGTTGCAAGGATCAAACAGCCCATGTCCATTTACGAGTGCCATCTAGGCAACAAAAAAAAGAAGATCGAGGACTCGGATTTCGGCTTCTACAATTACCGTGAGCTGGCTGAAATGCTGGGCGATTATGTGACGGAGATGGGTTATACACACATCGAGCTGATGGGAATCGCAGAATATCCCTTCGACGGATCCTGGGGTTATCAGGTTACGAATTATTATGCACCCACTTCCCGTTACGGAACACCGCAGGATTTCATGTATTTCGTAGATGAAATGCATAAGAGGGGAATCGGTGTCATCCTGGACTGGGTACCGGCACATTTCCCGAGAGATGCCCACGGACTCGGACGCTTTGACGGTATGCCCCTTTATGAAAATGCGGATCCCCGGAAGGGCGAGCATCCGGACTGGGGAACCTACATTTTTGACTACGGCAGAAATGAGGTTGTGAATTTCCTTACATCCAACGCGTTGTTCTGGGTAGAGAAATATCATATCGACGGACTCCGCGTGGATGCGGTTGCTTCCATGCTGTATCTGGATTACGGAAAGAGAGACGGCGAGTGGGTTGCAAATAAAGATGGCGGAAAGGAGAATCTGGAAGCCATTGCATTGCTGCAGAACATCAATAAGGTTATGGAAGAGAGGAATCCGGGTGCATATCTGATCGCCGAGGAATCCACTGCATGGCCGGGTGTTACGGCACCGGCGGATATGAAGGGACTTGGTTTCCTGTTCAAGTGGAACATGGGATGGATGAATGATTTCCTGGAGTATATGAAGCTGGATCCGTATTTCCGGAAATTCAACCATAACCGGCTTACCTTCAGTCTTTCCTATACCTACTCCGAGAATTACATTCTCGTTGTATCGCATGATGAAGTGGTTCATCTGAAATGTTCCATGCTGAATAAGATGCCGGGACTGGATT